>CALUPJ010000095.1 GCA_944322555.1 Candidatus Gastranaerophilales bacterium
AAAAAAACTTCATGTATATATAGGGAATTATATAAGGTTAGTTTAATAGGAAAGGTGGTTATTTATGGCAGGTTACGGTATCGACAGCATCGGTTCATCTTATGCATATGATCCATACTTCATGTATGCATACAATTCACCAAGCTTTATGGCAAACCAGACTCCGGCTGCAAGTCCGGCAGCACAAACAAATACGCAAACAGAACAATCAAATTATGTAACAACTCCGTATAATACGGAAAGCAGTTCTAATGCCGGATTAATTGCCGGAGGACTTTTGATTGCAGGCGGTGCTGCAACATTGATTTATGCAAGCAAAAGAGGTAACGGAAAAGGCATAAAAGAAGGCTTTAAAAATATTTGGAAAGGAATTACAGGAAAGGCAGATGATATTCTAAATAAAACATCTAAGCCTAAAGAAAAGCTTATAAAAATTACAATGGGCGCAGACGGTAAGCCGGTTTATCAACTCCCCAATAAAACACAAACAATAACGAACGCAGATGAAATTACAAATGCAGTAGAAAAATTCCAATTGAAGCGGTTATCAGGACTTGGAAAAAATGTTCAGCCTAAAATAGAGTCTGCTACATTCGATTTTCAAGGGAATACTATTACACTTAACAATGGTAAGATAACAGCGATGCAAAATAAAGATCGTAAGTCTATTTTGGAACAATTTACAGAAAATGGTCATTTAAAAAATATGGAAAATGGAACTGTAGAGGATAAAAAATTTGTAAACGAGCTCAAAGAGTTTATCGAAAAACTTCAACAATGTGATAAAGAAATATTACAAAAACATAAAGATTATAACTTAAGCGATATTACATATTGGACACAGTATGGCCCGTACAAGGCTAAAGTACATAGGAATCAAATCACTAAGGCTCAGGATACTCAAATCCAGGAATTGATAATTCCGAAACAGTTAGATAAAGATTCTGACGAAGTTCTGTCTTTTGTAAGAACTCAAAGAGAAGCCGGGCATAATATTGATACAATTATAGGAAAAGACTTACTTGAAAAACGTAAGCTTCCGGCAGGCTGCGATTACAGCATGTCTTTTACTTTGCCAAATGGTAACACACCTATCAAAGTAATTGATGGAAAACCTGTCGGTATAACAATAGATAAACACTATTATGATGTTAAAACAGATAAATTCAAGGCTTATCTTGAAAAACATGGAAAAGAAATTAACGAAATGATTACCGAACAATTAAAAAACGGTAAAATACCTGACGGAGCAGAAATATATATATTCTAAAAACCCAATCTCCTTTCCCAAAATAAACAGGACAGCGCCGGAAAAATTTTTCCGGCGCTGTCCTATTGTTATAAAGCCTGAAATTTGTCAAATTCCTCTGTAAAATCTCTTTGATAAAGCTCTATCACAGGGAGATTGTATTCTTCCGCGAGTTTCTTAACCTTTATATCATAGTTTATTGCAAGAGTTTTTACACCTGATTTTATAGCCGTAACATTTGCGTGAAAGCGCATTCCAATCATATATTCCAGTCCGGCAACCCGTTCAAAAACTTCATTAATTGAAAGCCCGTGCAGAACTTCCACATTTTTATGCCCTTTTTTGGTCAGTATACGCGCAAATCTTTCGCAAACATCCCAATCAATACTATCCTGAAACGAAAAAACTTCTATTTTTTTATCCGAAAATCTTTTTACAATTTCACCCGCAAGAGATATGAGAAAATCCTCGCTCAAAGTTGGATAATTTCTCAACTGGACTCCGACAATTCCTTTTTGGTTTTTTACAGGCAGATTCAAATCAAACACGGCATCTCTGACCAGTTCGGAATCTATTCCCCAGCTTTTTAAAAGCTCCCGGGATTTCTTATCCCGCACAGTAATCTTGCTGCAATGTTTTAATGCAATACGGGTTAAAATTTGTCCGATTTTTGAATTTATAGGGCCTATTCCCTGAGAATAGATTTCAACTTTTTTCCCCGTTAAAAGTGCCGTATAAATTACACAAAGGTAATATATAAGACTTTTTAAACTCGTTACATCCTGCAAAAGACTTCCGCCGCCTGATATAAGCACATCAGAATTTATAAGCGGTTTAAAAAAACCCAGCATAGGGCAGGCGTCAACTCCGTGCAAAACGGACGTTCTTTGCGGATTAGATGATATCAAAGTTATTTTCTCCGCATTTCCGGCTTTGAGTTTCTCGGTCAAAACATGTGCAATTGCTTCATCCCCGAAATTATCAAAGCCTATATAGCCGGAGACAATATATCTTGTCATTAAACATTCTCCAAAACTTTATCACGATACGGAATCGATTGAATTGCGCCGTAATTTTGCGTCTGAAGCCCCGAAACAACGGCTGCAAACTTTGCTGCATCCTGCGGAGTATATCCGTTAGTAACCGCGTACAGAAATCCGCCGTTAAATACATCGCCGGATGCCGTTGTATCAATAGCTTTGCAGGTATTATAAAATTCTGTAAAGCTTATATCACCCTTGTATCCGGTGTAGTATCCGTTATCAATATGTGATTTTATAACAACAATCTTCACACCCTTATCCCAGAAATATTTCATAACTTTGTCTATGGAATCAACTTCATAGAGTTTGGAGGCATCATTTTTAAGGCTCAGGAAGATAATATCCGTATAATCAACAATTTCTTCAAAACATTCTTTCGTATCCGTTGAATTCATAAAACACGAAGTATAATTAGGGTCATAAGCCGTCAGGACATCATTTTCTTTTGCCGTTTTAAAAGCATATCTTACAAGCTCCCTTGCTCCTGCGCTGAGAGATTGTATTACACCCGTAGAATATACCAATTTTAAATTCTTTATATAATCTTCCGAAATATCTTCTATGGAAAGTTTTGTTGCGGCTGTTTTGCGCTTGTAATACAAAAGCTCTTTATTATCCGGTGTTTTTGAAAGTATATACATACCGTTTTGTTCTTCGTTTGTTTTAATAAGCGATGTATCAATATTTTCTTTCTGCAAACTGGATATGATAAACTCACTGAACCCGTCATTTCCGACCTTTGTTATATAAGAAACTTTCCCGCCCAACCTGGCAATTGCAACTGCCGTTGTAACCGTATCTCCGCCGAAATATTTATTCAAAGTGGAACTCTCTGCGAGTGTACCGTTGGCGGACAATTCTATTAAGCATTCGCCTATTACTGCAATATCTACTTTTTGCTCCATTCGGTAAAATCCTTAATTTCTCTCAAAATTTCCCTTGTTCTGTTTGTTATTTCCTTTGGTGTAAAGCCCATATAGAAATCTCGCCCGACACCGACAGCGGAAGCGCCGGCTTTTATATAAGTCACAACCTCGCTAAGCTTAATATTCCCCATTGGCATAAGATTTAAAAACGGCATCTGTCTTAAAATATCCTCAATATACTGGACTCCGCCCATTGCGTCCGTAGGATATAATTTTATAAGCGGAACTCTTGATTTCCATGCATTGTACGCTTCATTGGCTGTAGATGCTCCGGCTATGAACGGAACACGTTTGTTTTTTGAAATTTTCACCATGTTCATCTGAAAAATAGGAGATGAAATAAGCTGCGCACCGCTTTCAAATGCCGCATCTGCCTGCATCGATGTAATTATTCCGCCCGCACAAACTTTTGCAAAACCGGAAACCTCATGAATTGCATTGTATATGGACGGATTGTCAACGTTAATTTCCAATACACGTATACCGCCTTCCACCAGCGCTCTTGCGGTTTCTATTACAACTTCCGGTTCTTTACAGCGTATTATGGGATAAATCTTATCCTCTTTTATTATTTGAATATAATTTTCACTCATATATATGTATCCTTTTCCCCTGATTTATTATATCATAATAATATGAATAAGATTAAATTTGCATTCCTTAGTATTATTGTCGTATTTGTACTTATTTTTGTCTACTTTCTTTCATACAATTTTGTTGAACCGGGTGCTTATGATTATATGACAAAACATGTTCTGACGGAAAGACTTCCGTTTGACAAGTACAAACAAATTTACGGAAGCGGCGATATAATCCTTGTTATGATAGATGACAAAACTGTTGAAAAATACCGCTGGCCCTGGAAAAGAGAAGTTAACTGCAAAATTTTTAACTATTTTTTAGAATATGCACATCCGAAAGTTCTTGTTCACGATTCTATAATCTCAACGCTGGATAAAGAAAATCCTGAATCTGATAAAAAATTCTTTGATACCCTCAAAAAATTTGACAACCTTATAACAGGTTTTATGCCGAATATAAGAGGCTGGGAAAACCCTAAGGCCGGTGAAGATTATGAAAAAAAGTTTGCCAAAAAATATAAAATCAATGCCGTAAATAAAATGACTTCTGATTCATATCTCTATTCAAGCCTTATGCCGTTTCCGAAGCCGTATGCCAATGCCGTTAAATATACAGGTTCGGTATCAATGCTCCCCGGATTTATTAACGGTAACCTCGCTTCCTATTCAATAGATGAAATCTACAGAACTCATGAATATATTTTAAATTATAAAGGAGATATTTATCCCTCAATTGCAATGCAGGCTTTTCTGCTGGCAAACGGCAACCCGCAGATAACCGTTACCGATTCCGAAATAATACTGCCCGCATTCAGCGTAAAACAGAAAAAAACTCTCTGGCAGACAATTGTACCTATGAGATTTTATAAATTGTACCAGGGCTATTCTCATCCGAAAATCTCTGCCGTTGATATTATGGATTCCTATGACAATTTACACGCGGGAAAAAAGCCTGTTATTGCGCCCGAAATCTTTAAAGATAAAATTGTGGTAATCGGCGCAAACGTACCCGCGGGAACGGGGCTTAACGATAATAAAAACACTCCCGTTACAATTAATCATCCGGGAGCCGACATTCAGGCTACAGCAATAGATAATATTATGCATAACGATTTCCTGACAACCACACCGCACTTTATTAATATTCTGATAACATTGATTGGCATGCTCTTTGTATATGCGGTTATCCGGATTTATAATCTCTATAAATCAATAGCTCTGTCTCTTTTGTTAATACTATGCTATTTCTTTATCGCAGCGGCTTGTTTTTATTTTAAAATCGTGATTAATGTAATTACACCTCCCGTAATGTTTGCTATTACAATGATTCTTGCGTATATTCATAAGTTTGTTCTGGAAAACAGAAGCAAAGAAAAAGTAAAGTCCGCAATGGGTAAATATATGTCGGAAGACGTTATGAAACGTGTCATTATGAATATTGACAATCTTGGTCTTGGAGGGAAAAAATCAGTCGTAACCGTTCTATTTGCTGATATAAGAGGGTTTACGTCAATGTCGGAAACCATGTCCGCGCAACAGGTCTCCGAAATTTTGAATGAATATTTTACGGAAATGGAGCCTATTATAACTAAATATAACGGTATCATTAATAAATTTATAGGCGATGCTGTTATGGCAATATTCGGAGAACCTATTCAGGATAAAAACCACCCAGCAAATGCGGTTAAATGCGGTTATGAAATGCTTCTGAAAGTAAAAGAATTACAGAAAAAATGGGCACAGGAAGGCAAACCAAAAATTGAAATCGGAATCGGTATAAATACCGGTGAAGTCTTTGTCGGAAATATCGGCTCCGTAAATCGTATGGAATATACTGTAATCGGAGATACGGTCAACCTTGCAAGCAGACTTGAAAGCTATAATAAAATATACAAAACAAAAATGCTTATCAGTTCTTCTACGTATGAAGAGACAAAAGGAATTGTCGATGTTATAAGGATTTCGGATGTCGAAATCAGGGGTAAATCTCATAAAATGGATATTTATGAAGTTCTAAAAGCACAAATTGATTAGTTTTTAATTTTAATGTATACAGGTTGATATAAATAAAAACCTCTCAAATTAATTACTCGAGAGGTTTTTATCAATGTTTCCGTTATTTCTTATTTAATATTTGAATAAGTCCAGGCATCAAATGTAGGAGTTTCGGAAATATTTAATTCCTTCTTCTTTTCTCCTGCCGAACAATCATCATGTGCAATCGGCTTATACAATCTGTTATAGTATTCAATAACCATTCTGTCAGAATTGAAATAAGCTTCCGCAGTTCTGATAGCCTGTCTCATCAATCTCGCCCATTCCTGTTTATTGTTGTAGTAAGTCGGAATGATTTGATTTTCGATAATATCCATCATGCATCTGTGGTCAGCCCAATGTCTTTCTTCCCAAGGCATGTCATCATCAAGCTCCGGATATTCAACAGTATAACCGTTAATACCGGGGAAGGTACCTTCTACCGTCCAGCCGTCATATGTTGAAAGATGGATAGCACCGTTAGCGTTTGCAGACATACCGGAAGTACCTGATGCTTCAAACGGTCTGAGCGGAGTGTTTAACCAAACATCAGTACCGCGTTTGAGCATACCTGACAACTGTAATTCATATCCCGGAAGAACCACAACGTTCTTTAATGAGTGAGAACGGTTCAACAATTTGTTAAACATTTCCTTACCCATAACATCATCCGGATGGAATTTACCTGCAAATATAATTTGAACTTTATTTTCATCCAAAAGCTTGTTAATTCTGTCTTTATCCATCAAAATTAACCAGGCACGTTTGTAATCCGCAAACCTTCTTGCCCAGGTAATTGTCAATACATCAGGATCAAATCTCTTACCTGCAACATTGGCAATATACTTAAACAATTTAACTTTCATTTCGCGTTTTGCGGAAAGAAGTTCGTCAAATGTTTTATCACCGGTCATTCTCTTATCCTGCCAATAATGAAGATTTACGGCATTCGTAATTGCTCTGATCGGGCATCTTCCGTCAACCCATTCCCACATCTTGTTTGCAACAAGACCGTGAAGCTGTGACACAGCGTTTGCAATTCTTGACATTCTTAAAGCTGCAACCGTGAGCGAGAAGTTTTCACCGCCCAATTGAATAGCTCTTTCTCTTGAAGCACCGGCAAAGAATCCGCCTTCAAGCAAAGTGTCTACCCAGTGAACTTCGTTTCCTGCTGCAACAGGTGTGTGAGTTGTAAATACGGTTTTCTTTCTTACTTCTTCCAAATTACCGTTGTATTGTCTCAACAATTCAAATGCAGCCGGAAGAGCATGACCTTCATTCATGTGTACAACATCAAAGTTGTAACCTGCGGCCTGAAGAACTCTGATACCGCCTACACCAAGAATTGTTTCCTGTGCAATTCTTATTTTTTCATTGCCGTCATACAGCTTGTGCGAAATACTCTTAGCCCAATCGCTGTTTCCGTCAATATCAGTCGTTAGAAGATATACAGGGCATGTTCCGAATAACTCCGGATCTACTCTGTATGCTTTTACCTTAACTTTTTCGCCAAAAGTATCAACTTCAACAGTAATACCCGTGTCTACGAGAAAGTCATAGTATTTTCTGATGTATGCTACTTCAACATTGCCTGAATGATCGATTCTCTGATCATAATAGCCGTATGACCATAACATAGTTACACCAACCATCGGCATCTGTAAGTAACCGGCAGATAACATATGAGAACCTGCCAAAAATCCTAAACCACCTGAATATGTTTTAAGTGATTGGTCCATTGCTATTTCCATAGAGAAATATGCTACGTTTGGTAATGTCATAATTTTAAACCTTTTCTAAATGTGTACTACTAAAGGACTAAACGTCCAAACAAATTATATACCAACAACATAATACATAATCAATATTTTTATCAAAAATCTAATTCTTTAAAATTATAATAATGCTATAAATCCAAATATAGCAACGGTTTTAGAAATGTTAAGAAATGTAACAATATAGTCCTTTAGAATTAGTACTATTTGGTTAATATTTCTAAATTAAAATCCCTTAGTTTTAGAGGCGGTAAAATGCTAGATTTAGCGCCGGAGTCGACTTGGCCCGCCCGGGAATTGTTTCCGTATTGCCAGGGGCATGCCTATAACTCCCGGGCTTGCATCTGTAGCCGGCGGCACTTGGATTTTGCGTGGCATAGTATTCAGGAAAAATTTAAAAGATAAAAAATAAGAATCGATTAGTAATCGATTCTCACAAATCGTTTTTACAAAACAAATCTTGTTTGGAGATAAATATCTAAAAATCAGGGGGAAATTTTAATCCCCCGTTTTTATATTTTAATAAGCAAAAACTTACTATCTTTCAGAGCCAGAACTTTATGTTCTTTATCCTTTTTAAACATTAGAAATTCACCCTTATCAAGTTTAAACTTTTCTGCTTCAAAATGCAGCTCTATTTCTCCGTCAAGGACATAAACTGCCGTATCTTCCACAGATGTATGAGTATCAATAATTTCTTCTTTTTTAAGAGCAATAATATTAAGGCTGCTGTTTCCGTTTTCCATTAGAACTTTGCGTTCAAATTTCCCTCCATCTAAATTGATAAGATCTTTAGCTTTAAAAATTTCATAAAACATGATTTTCTCCTTTCTGACAAGTATTAGAACATGACAAGAAGGATTATACATCCGCCTGCTGTTCATAAATTTTCTTGACTGAGAGCTGCTCTAAAGTTGTAATATAATGATAATAAGAAAGGAGAATATATGACGCTTAATATACTTGATAAAGTAAACAAGCCGGAGGATTTAAAGTCGCTAAGCATTGCAGAAATGAACCTGCTGGCAGAAGAGATAAGAAAACTCATTTTAACAAAAGTTAATGCAACGGGAGGGCATTTGGGCCCTAATCTCGGCATTGTTGAAGCGACTATTGCTTTACACTATGTATTCAGTTCTCCGGCAGATAAAATTGTATTTGATGTCTCACACCAATGTTACCCGCATAAAATTTTGACAGGAAGAAAAGAAGGGTTTACCAATCCTGAAAAATATTTGAAATATACAGGTTATACCGCACCGGAAGAAAGTCCTCATGATTTATTCAAAGTCGGACATACTTCGACTTCCGTAAGTTTAGCAGCAGGACTTGCAAAAGGAAGAGATCTTAGAGGCGGAAAAGAAAATGTCATTGCTCTCATTGGAGACGGCTCATTAAGCGGCGGAGAAGCGTTCGAAGGGCTTGATAATGCTGCTGTTTTAGGAAGCAATATTATTATAATTGTTAACGATAATGATATGTCAATTGCAAAAAACCACGGCGGATTATACAATAATCTTAAAATTTTGAGAGACACTAACGGTAAGGCCGAATGTAATTTCTTCAAATCGCTGGGTTTTGAATATCATTATATTGATGACGGGCATGACATACAAAAATTGATAAAAACATTTGAAGCTGTTAAAGACATCAATCATCCCGTATTAATCCATATGCATACAATTAAAGGCAAGGGATTTGAAGCGGCAGAACTTGATAAAGAGCATTATCACTGGATTGTTCCCGGAGAGTTGGATAAAAAAGAAGAGAAGGCTGCAGCTGCTGAAGATTACGGTTCCATAACAATTGATTATATTGAAAAGAAATACAGACAGGATTCTTCCGTAATAGCAATCTCCCCCGCAACTCCCGCCGTCTCCGGTTTTACAAATGAATTTAGGAATAAAGCCGGTATTCATTATACGGACGTCGGAATTGCCGAAGAACATGCTGTTGCATTCGCCTCAGGAATTGCAAAAAATGGAGGGAAACCTGTTTTAGCAGTCATGAGCTCATTTATACAAAGGACTTATGACCAGCTTTCGCAAGATCTGGCTTTAAATAACAATCCTGCTACAATACTTGTATTCTGGGGTTCTATAAGCGGTGCCGATGCTACTCACCTTACGATGTTCGATATTCCGCTGATATGCAATATTCCTAATATAGTTTATCTTGCTCCGACAACAAAAGAAGAATATCTGAGAATGCTCGACTGGTCTGTTGTACAAAATTCCTATCCGGTTGTAATAAGAGTACCGTGCGGAGAAGTTATATCAACAGGGATTGCTGATGCAACGGACTATTCAATACTGAATAAATACAAAACGGAAGAACAAGGCTCTGATGTCGCCATTCTCGGACTCGGCAATTTCTTTAACCTCGGGAAGAAAGTTAAAAAAGCTTTAGCTGATAAATTAGGAATAAATGCGACACTGATTAATCCGAGATTTATTACCGGAATTGACGAAGAGCTTTTAGCTTCTCTAAAAACAAACCACAGAGTTGTTATAACATTGGAAGACGGTATTTTAGACGGAGGTTTCGGAGAAAAAATCGCAAGATTTTACGGTAATTCAGACATGAAAGTCTTGAATTTTGGCGCAAAAAAAGAATTTCCCGACAGGGTACCTCTTGAAGAGTTGTACGAACGTTATCACCTGACACCGGAATTAATAGTTGAAGATACTAAAGCCTGCCTGTAAAGACAGGCTTTTTTTATATATAATACGACTATGAACGAAAAAGAATTAATAAAACTTTGTTTAAAATATGAAGATGCAATTCTGACATATCCGTTTAAAAAAGATAATGAAAATTCATATCCGGTTTTGCGCCACAAATCAAACGGCAAGTGGTTCGGATTGATTTTTAGTTTAGACGGAAAATTGTATATAAATTTAAAAAGCCACCCCGTTGATTCAGCCTTTCTTCGTGACAGTTATAAATTTATAACTCCTGCCTGGCATATGAATAAAGCACACTGGATTAAAGCAGATATCAAAGATACCCCGAAGGATTTGCTTGAAGATTTAATTTTCGCAAGCTATAAACTTACTGAGTAAGTTTTACACTACTTTATTACACAATTTTGTATATGACCTTCAAGAAAAGAATTAATATTACTAATTGTAGTATTTAAAATTCTGTTTACAGCCTCTTTAGTATTATAGGCAATATGAGGTGTAATTATTACATTATCAAGCTGAAACAGTCTTGAATTAATAATTGTTTGTTCCAAAGTCAGTTTATCAAGCCTGTTTATTCCTATCATATAATCAAAATCCGTTATCGTTTGTTCGTTCTCAAGTACATCAAGCCCGGCACCGGCTATTTTTTTATTAACAAGAGCATTAAATAATGCCGGAGTATCAATTAGTTCCCCCCTTCCGGTATTTATAATAACAGCAGTATCTTTCATCTTTTCAAAGCTTTGTTCATTAAACATATGGTAATTTTCTTTGGTCAAAGGAGCATGTATTGAGATAAAATCAGACTCTCGAAGCAGTGTTTCAAAATCAACATAAGCTACGCCAAAATCCCGTTTTAATTCTTCTTTTTCAAACTTATCAAACCCCAGAATTCTCATTTCCAGCCCATGCGCAATTTTTGCAAAAGCAGCACCGATTGCCCCCAGCCCGACAATACCTGCGGTTTTTCCGCACAATTCCACACCCATAAGCCCGGCCGGAGAAACTCTTGCATTTTTATATTCTCCGTATGATACGGTTACTTTTCTGCATACATCCATAAGTAATGCCAGAGCAAATTCCGCAACAGATTGACTGCCGTAATTAGGCGAATTTAATACGGGAATATTATGTTCTTTGCAATACTCCAAATCTATATGATTAAATCCGACAGAGCGGAGTGCAATAAGTTTAAGGTTCTTAAACTGTTCAAGAACTTTTCGGTTTACTCTTGAAGTTGTAAATACAGAAATAATATCAGCATCAGTATATTCCGGCTTTACACACACCAGATCGTTGAGCGGTTCGGAAACAAGAAGAAATTCCCCCTGAACGTTTTCTCTCAAAAATTCTTCTTCATATGTTTCAACATCAAAGTATACTGTTTTCATAATAATCTCCATTTCGGGAATAATTATATATTCTTAAACCAAACTTTTAAATACGACAAAGGAATAGCGGATAAGATAATCTCTTCGACAGGATAATATACTGCAAGGTGATAAAAAAAATCTTCTTTTTGCATATTATCATTTTGCGGTATTTAACCGCAGAAAGGCGGAAAAATGAGTTTTAATCCATTAAAAGAAAAAGGTATACCGATAGAAAAACAGGTGAGAAACTGGCATCAAATTGTCGGGAAACCTTACAACAAAACTGAAGTTGATTGTTACACAAGAACACGGCAAATATTAATGAACGGTATAGAAGTCGAGGCCTGGGGATTTAAACATCAGCTTAACAGATTTGTATCAGATAATAATGATAAGACACTGATAGCACAAATAAGCCGAATAGAAGACTCTCAGCAGGCAACATCAAATTGGATGGGACCTGCCGACCAGTCAGTTTTAGAAACAACTCTCGGCTATGAGCAGGTTGCAGTCGACCTAACAGCATGGATGGCGCAAAACGAACCCGATGAATATGTCAAGGAAACTTTTGATTTCGGGCTTTTGGAAGACTTCGACCATTTGTACAGATACAGCCAGTTTGCATATATGACCGAAGGAATTAAGCCCTGCGAGATTGTACAAGGTCAAACCGATGTAATAGTAGGGCGGCCGACGCAGCATCATCATAACTGTAACGGTTTAAGACTTAGAAAACCATATGACAAAAAAACTGCCCACCCGCAGACAAAAGTTAATATTCTGACTCTGCTCTCCGGTGAACAACAAACACATAATTATTATGCCGAACACGGATTTATGTACGGAGACCATGTTTTAAGAGAAACTTATGCCGAAATAAAAGATGTTGAAGAAGAACACGTTACAATGTATGAATCTTTAATTGATCCGTCTGAAAGCATGTGGGAAAAATTCCTTATCCACGAATTTACAGAAGTTTGTAATTATTACACCTGTATGGAAGATGAGTCTGACGAAAGAATCAAAAAAACATGGGAACTGTTTCTTGATATAGAATTAGGCCACCTTAAAGCCGCAGCGGACTTATTCAAAAAATACGAAAAACGGGATGCAGAAGAAGTTATAGGAACTGAAATTGTAATTCCATGCAGGTTTATGAGCCAGAAAGATTACGTTCAAAAAGTTCTTGAAAACGAAGTTGATAAACGACTGGCAAAAGAAGGAAAATACACGACAATTGATAAACTTCCGGAAGATTGGCCAAGTTACAAGGTTCAGGAAAAACAAAACGAAATAAGTTCACCTTCCGAAAATGCTATAAGACTGGTTTCAATCTATCACAACCGCGATATTGTCGAAGCCGATAAACAATTAAAAGAAAAAGAAACCGCAATACTTGCCAAAGGTCTGCAGAAAAAAGGAGTTGCAGATAATACGGTCATGCCGGATGAACTAGAGAAAATGATTAAAAAATCAGAAAAAGAAAAACCAAAACAGGAAGAATTAATATAAGTAAGAAAAGAATGTTTTGAAAAACCGTAGAGAGTGCCCTTATTTAGAGGGCACTTTATTTTATTACAAAACTTCTGCAATTTATCTTTACATTTCTTAATAAACAGAGAGGAAAAAGGCAATTTTTCAGAAGTTAAATACTTTATATATATGTAAGAGATATTTAAGCAAGAGAGAGTGAACAAAATGGTATACGATGCAATCGAAAGAAATAAAAAACCGGCAGGAGCTTTGGAAATCCCTGAGAACTTCCACTTCTACTATTTGAATAAACAAGACCGTCAAATGAGATTCAATAACGGCGGCGACCCAATCTATGCTATATTTGACAAAATTGACAGCAGACCTCTCTCTAAAATTGCAAGAGACTTCGTAAGAGAATTAGCAGATGACTCTATCAGATTTATCTCTACTTTAGTTAAATAAAAACTTTTATATAATCTTACATCTTACATCTTAAAAAGTATTTAGCTCCGATTAGGAGCATTTTTTTATTTAGTTTTATAAATTACCGCTTCTACACTTTTGTGCGGAAGAATCATTTCTTCCATAGAGCGGAATAATTGGGCTTTGGTTTTTGCTTCCGAAAAATGGCCGCCTGTCACGTCTGCGGTGCATTTGAGCTGGGCAAGGTCATCTTCATCATCAACATTAAATGCAATAACATCAATTTTTATATCCCGCCTTTTTTTTACAAGTTCTATCGAATAATCACA
>CALUPJ010000096.1 GCA_944322555.1 Candidatus Gastranaerophilales bacterium
TCATTTACCCCTTCATTTACCCCTTCATTTACCCTCTCATTATCAAGCATTAAGTTAAGAGTATATAAATCTTCCAAAATTTCATCTTCCGATTTCGGATTCTCCAGCGAAGCTTTGATTTCTCCAAGCGACTTGTGTTCTTTAATATCAAAAACACAGTAATTTCGGTATTGATTTGGATACGATACACTCATATCAGAAGTTTACACTAAAAAAGATAAAATATAAAGCCCCAAGAGCAAGTGCCGGAACATAAGGTAAGTAGTTTCTGTTTTCTTCGCGCTTTATATTATTGAGAATAGAGCCTGCAAGAGAAATTCCAGTTATAATTAATACAGCTGCTATCCAATAATTTGCGGCAAGTTTGTAATAAATAAGAACCGTCAGTATGAATAAAACTGACAAAATACAGGTTAATTTGTTATTATTTTTATATTGATTGTAGAGAAACATTGGTACTATAAAAATCATAGAAACAATTAATCCGTACAAAAGAACCCAAATAATACTTTGTATACCGAACATTCCGCCCAGAGCTCCCGCAACATATGTATCAGCTTCTCCCAAAGCACGTGTTCCGGCAAAGAGATATCCCAAACGGGCAACAAGCTCCATAATAACAACACCGGCAAGCATGCCTAATATAGAGGCAATTATACCGTCTGTGCCTGTTTGGAGAAAGTTATATAGAATACCGGAAACACCAAGTGCGATTGCTATATTACAATCAACAAGTTTTTCTTTTAAATCCGTAACTGTCATTATTAAAAAACCGGAAATCCATAATATGACAAAAAGCGTTTTCCACGTTATTCCGAACTTTATAAAAGAAATTGCAAATAAAAACATCGTAGCAAGTTCTATTACAGGATATTGTATACTGATTTTTTCTTTACAAAAATAACATTTTCCGCGGAGAATAATATATGATAAAACCGGAATATTATGCCACCAAAATAGTTTATGTTCACAATTGGGGCATTTTGAACCAGGAAATACAATACTTTCATTACTGAGAGAACGCAGAATTACAACATTAAAAAAGCTGCCGAAGCAAAGTCCGATGATACAAATCCAGAATAAAATATAATTTTCCATTTATACCTCAATTGATTTGTCTGCAATCATTTTATAAAGCAGACTAAAAGCCTTTTTCATTTTTCTGGAAACTTTCATTTCCGTCATATTAAGATATTTAGCAATTTCTTTTTGATTCATATCTTTATAATAATATAATTCTACGGCTTCTTTATATTCATCAGGCAGTTTGTCTATAATTTCATCAAAGATAATTTTCATATCTTCTAAATCCAGTCTTTCTTTATAATCTCCGCCGGCCAGCATTTCTTCATAGCTCAAATTGTCAGCTTCATCTCCATATATTTCTTCCAGCGAAAGAGTTGATTTTCTTCTGTCAGCCTGCATAACAAAATCGACATCCCGCCTTGAGATTTTAAGCGCTTCCGCAACATCATCATTTGTCAGCTCATTTAATTCTTCCAGCGTCAGTGTTTTTGTAAAGTTATTGATACGGCAGGAGAGTTCCTGAATATGTCTCGGAACCCTTATTGTATTAAGCTTATCCCTCAGATAATGTTTCATTTCTCCGATGATTAAATAACCGGCATATATCTTAAAATTATCATTAATGTCTTTTGAATAACTTTCAATGGCTTTAAGTAAGCCTATAGCACCAGCCTGAACCAAATCATCAATAGGGTCGGAAGCACGTCTTGCAATCGTCCGTGCAATTCTTTTTATGACAGGAAGCATTCTTGTAACTATCAGTGCTTTTGCTTTTGACTTTTTATACTTATCAGAAGATGCATGATACTCGTCAAGCCAAATACCTACTAATTCATATGTCTCATTCTTTTTATCAGCCATAACAGATATATTATCACGATAATACGAGTTAATCAATTTTATTAATACTGTCTTGCATATTTTTCAGTTGTTTTTGTAATTCTTTAGAATACATGATTTTAGCATTCTTTAGTCTTTCTTCCAGCTGTTGTACTGTTTTTTGAAGCGAGTCTATGTAATTTTCTTTTGGTTTATGTTTTAGAGTTGATGCATATTCATTAATGCTTTTGGTACACAAGTATTCCTGCAGGATATTTGTTCCGTCTTTATTCTCCAGTACGTGTTTTTTGCCATCCAGGCTGATTATTGTATTTTGTTTGCAATTAGCAGCTTCTTCCGTAAAAATTTCAACGGTTGTTTTTGATTTGTCTGCTGCAATAGTTCTTATGCTGTCATAGAAAGTTTTGGCACGGTTTAAGTCTTTTGTTAAAGGTGAACCGGCCTGTTCAATCGCAGAATCAAAACCTTTGTTAAGAAAAGGAGTTTTTAAAATTTTTGATTTAAAGCTTGTGGGATTGGTACTTAATACAGGATTTATTTGCATTTTATTGTCCTTTCTTTTATAGATAAAACACTAAGTTTATTAAAAAATCAGCAACCAGCATGTAAACAGTAGATAAAACGGCGGCTTTTGTTGTTGATTCACCTACATCTTTAGCACCGCCTCTGGTTTCATATCCTTGCGTTGCGCAAACAAGTGCAATCAGGATTCCGTAAATAAGTCCTTTAAAAAGACTTATATAAATATCTTTGGCGCTTAACCAGAGCCAGACAGAAGTTATGTATCTTGCAGGGTGCAGATGTATTGTCATATATGATACAAGGAGTCCCCCGAGAATACCAACAACTTCTGCAATCAATACAACCATTGGCACTGTAATGGCTGCAGCGAGTATCCTTGGTGCAAAATAGTAGCCTACCGGATCTACTTTCAATGTTTTAATGGCATCTACCTGTGAAGTTACCTGCATGTTAGCAATTTCAGCAGAAATTGCAGTCCCTGCTCTTGCTCCTATTGCAAGAGCAACAAAACCGGGGGCAATTTCTCTTATCATTACAATAGCAATTGAACCGCCGACGTATGCTTCGGCACCCGACATCAGAAATTGTTTGGAAACCTGAATTGCAATGACTGCCGCTGATACAAATGCTATTACAAGAGATATCATAAGAGAATCATAGCTTATGGAGGCTGCTTGATTTAACACATGAACAATCCTGGAACGGCCGGTCAGCAAATAACGGCAGCTTTTATAAAAATTTTCCATGCATTTACCAAAAAAAACAATCATAATCTGCTTAAAAAAATAACTCCCTTTTTCGTATATTATACATCAATGAATTAAATAAAAAGGTTAAATTTTGTAAAGTTTATGTCAATTTTTTGTTCCTCCGTGTTTTTATATAAATATACAGTGTGCAGGAGGTCAAAATGTTTGAAGTGAATAACGGAATTGCAAAAATTGACGGTTCAAAAGGCATGTATGATGAAAAGGTTGCAAATCCCTCTGTGAGATATGGCAGAAATGCTGTTGAGAATTTTTATACATACATGGAACAGCCTTTGATTTCCGACACAGTGAATCCGGCGCCAATAATTCCAACGGAAGAAAATTTGGATAATTTTATAAAAAATAATGATGCATATTTAAAAGCTTTACCTCCGTTAGAGTTTGAATACAGATATATGCCGAATATGCCAAAAGGGCAAATTGATAAAATGGCAGTTTTAGGTGCTGCTTATGAAGAAATGGGCGGAACAAAAGAGTTAGATGTTATTGAGCTGGATGCAAAAACGGCACCCGACAGTTCTTTTACTACAAAGCCGCTGGATATTAATAATGACGGGAAAATAGATATTGCTGAATATGGTGCGAGTATACTGGCTGCAGATATGTTAAGCAAGCCCGGCAAACCGAATCTTGCAAATATAGACGGAACAATAAATAACAAAGGTTTTGATGCTGTTTTAGCTTATACACAAAAAAGTAAAGCAGCCGCAGCGGCCGCTTTATACTCAAAGGTTTATAATACATATAATTTAGGTGAAGCCCAGAAAGAATTCAAGCCTGAATAAGTTTTATTCCTGAATTACTTTAATCCAACCGTCCGGTGCTTTTACGGTGCCTAATTGAATACCGGTTAAAAGTTCGTACAGCTTTTGTGTGATTTCACCGGGTTTTTCCATACCGGAAGGGAACAGTATTTCTTTACCGTGGTCAACAACTTTCCCTACAGGTGAAAGTACGGCTGCCGTTCCGCAAACGGCACATTCTTTAAAGTCTTTAACTTCTGCGAAAGGGACTTCACGTTCTTCTGTTTTTAAGCCTAAATAATGTTCTGCAACATACATTAAAGAACGTCTTGTAATAGACGGCAATATTGTAGATGATTTTGGAGTTACAACCGTATTATCTCCGGTTACGAAAATAATATTTGCTCCGCCTGTTTCTTCAACTTTTGTACGTGTAGCGGAATCCAAATACATGTTTTCATTAAAGCCCTGTCTGTGGGCATCAACTATCGGATGTAAGCTCATTGCATAGTTTAGTCCGGCTTTTATATGTCCGCTGCCGTGAGGAGCTGCTCTGTCAAAGTCGGGTATTCTAAGAGTTATAGGTTTTAATCCCTTTTTAAAATAAGGCCCTACAGGTGATGTAAAAATTCTAAATTGAAATTCGGACGCGGGCTTAACTCCCATAACCGGATTTATGCCGAACATATAAGGTCTGATATATAAAGAAGCACCGGAACCATATGGCGGAACATAATCAATGTTCTTTTTAACTGTTTCAACAACGGCATCAACAAATCTGTCCTCCGGAAATACAGGCATTTCAAGATATGAGCAGCTGTCAGCCATTCTTTTTGCATTTAAGTCCGGTCTAAAGCATACTACTTTATTATCAACGGTTCTGTATGCTTTCATTCCTTCAAAACAGGTCTGTGCATACTGAAGAACACAGGCACACTCATTCATAACAATATTTTCATCAGTTATAAGCGCACCTTCATCCCATTTACCATCTTTAAAATTTGATACAAATCTGTAATCAGTTTTAATATAACCAAAACCCAAATTTGCCCAGTCAATATTTTTTACAGTTTGTGTGTTCATTCTTTCTACTCCTTCCTGCTATCTTATAATTATATAACAATACTTTGAAACAACAAAAATGTCAAAGAGGGCGTCCGGATGTCCGGACGCCCTCTTCTATGACCAACTCCCTAACCAACAACAGCACGAGAATTTTCAGCTTTCTCCATAATTCACCTGCTACTACACTAAGTTCAGTGCGATACTCGGTGTCTGGTTAGAGGTTGCTAATAGTGTTGCAGATGCCTGCTGAAGAATTTGTGCCTGAATGTAATTTGAAGACTCTTCCGCAACATCGGTATCTCTCAAGGTAGATAATGATGATGTCAGGTTTTGTGATTGTACATCAAGAGCCGTAATTGCTGATTCAACCCTGTTTTGAGCAGCACCGATTCTTGTTACACGTGATGAAATGTCATCAATTGCAGTATCAATGAATTCTAACATCTCTTTTGCACCGTGAGCAGAGCCTGCAGCAACTTTTTCTCCATCGGAAGCAAGCATATATTGATTATTTTCCGCATCTGTAACTATCAGACCACTGCAAGCAGCGGCAAAATACTTGTTAAAATACTCATTAGAAATAGCATCTTCAATAGTTCCACATTCCGTATTACTTGCTTGATTTATCATTTGATCAAGAGTCGGGCTTGTATCATCACCTTCTATACTGTGATTACCTCCTAAATTTGTAAATAATCCGCTTACGGTAGCACTTCTGAATAACTCTACATCAAGATTTATAACACTGTTTTCATCAGCATATAACCCTACTTGAAGATTAATACCCGCAGAAGTTATACCTACCCCTGACGGAACACCATTTTGCTGATATGCCATCAACTTAATACCGTTAAATTCGGCATTGGAAGCTACACGGGTGATTTCATCCAATCTGGCTTCGATTTCAGACTGAATAGCTTTCAATGAAGCAGACGCGTAAGTACCGTTAGCAGCTTGTTCGGTCAAGTCTCTGATACGTTGTAAGTGATCAGATAACAAGGCGTAACTTTGCTCTGCGGATGTCAACATATCGGAGCCCGTAGCTGCGTTATCGGCTGCTACATCTAATGAACCTAATTGGGTTTCCCACATGTTTGCAATTGAATAACCTGCCGCATTGTCTTTTGCGTGGTTAATTTTGTACCCTGTTGACATTCTTTCTATTGATGTGTTCAGAGTGTTCGTCGAATTGTTCAAACTCCTTTGAGCGATAATTGACGAAATGTTTGTGTTGATTGTGAGTGCCATAGTTGAATCTCCTTTCTCTCTTTCTTTGATATGTACTTTGGCGGAGCAAATTACGCCCCCAAACAAAAGGCGTATCTTACCCCTAACTGCACATCCTTTGTGCAGCACTCAGTTATATTTGTGATAGTTGAAGGGACTGTACCGAAATTTGGCGCAGTTTCCCCTGTGACTGTTCGTTTTATCAAAAACAGACAGCCTTGCTAAGCCTTGTTAAATTGCCATATTTAAGGCTTTTTAACGGCTGTTTTTTCTTTTTTTATTCTCTCCTTATGTGAATATGTACTTACCCTCTTCGGCCGCAGCTATACGGCAGGGGATATATCTTTTCTAATAAGTTTATCCCGTTTACCTTACCCTTGACTTCTTAAACGATTCTCTACACATTTTTCATAAGTTTGCCGACATCCTTTGTCCGCACCGCTTAATCAAAACGTACATTCCATGTACTTTCGAACTTTGAGTTCTATACTTATTAGATTTGTGATATATACTTATTACACTAACATTATTGCAACACTATATAACAAAAGTAAACTGTTTCTTTTGATATTTTTACAAATCTTAAATAAAGTTAAAATTTGTTAACAAAAAAGGCAATTTTTCGGAGCTATTTTACTTTATATATTTAAGAGGATATAACTATGTCAGCATTCAATGTA
The DNA here is from genome assembly GCA_944322555.1 of Candidatus Gastranaerophilales bacterium. GTDB lineage: Bacteria > Cyanobacteriota > Vampirovibrionia > Gastranaerophilales > Gastranaerophilaceae > CAG-196. The sequence goes on from CALUPJ010000096.1 coordinate 6,874, forward strand.
TCAACAAATCCATACGGACAAAAAGAAACTGTTATAGACGGTAAAAAATATGCTGTTCAAACAGACAGGTTCGGAGAGGAATATGTTGTCATAGACGGAAAAAGAATAAATCTTAAAGAACCGATATTTAACAATTCTGAAGAAAGGCTTGATAAGGTCACCGCCCAGCTCAATGAAGCGAAAGAAAAAGCTTCTTTTTGGGGAAAAGTTTTTGATATGAATCTTGGCGGGGTAAAATCCAACAGAAGAGAAAGGATTTCTTTCACAAGAGAATACGGAAATGATATAGATTCTATGGAATCCGAACAGCAGGAACAATACAGAGAATTGCTTGCACGGGGCGGGGAATATCGCTCCGGCAAAAACTATGCACTGGCCAGGCAGCTTTCTTATACGAATCAAGTTATAAGCTTAGCTTGTGATAAAAGAGATTTATTGAACCGGGCTTCGCTCTTCGGAGTTTAAAAACTGCCTGTTTGTAGAATAGTTTAATTTGATTCAGTATTAATACTTGTCTCTGTATAGGAGACATTTTATGATGAAAATGCTATTATTTGATTTCAGAGAATCTGAAAAAGATTTTTTTGAAAATAACAGGCTGAATGATTTTGATATTACGTTTATTAAAGAACCGCTTAATAAAGAAACGGAGCTTTCGGAAAAACAGTATGCAGAAACAGATATAATAAGTGTTTTTACTACTTCAACAGTCAGCAGGGATATTTTGGAAAAATTCAGGAATCTGCGTATAATTTCAACACGTTCCAGTGCACATGACCATATTGATTTGGATTATTGTACCGAACATAATATTGCAGTCTTTAATATAGAACAATACGGAAAAAATTCTGTGGCAGAATATGCAATAAATCTTATTCTTTCCCTTATAAGAAATATGCTTCCCGCATATTTTGATATGAAAAACCACATTGTAAATCATAGGAATTATGAAGGAAGAGTGCTGAGCTCATATACTCTCGGTATAATCGGCTGTGGTGCAATCGGCTCTGCCGTTGCGAAAATTGCAAAATTTTTCGGGATGAAAGTCTTAATTTATTCTTATATGAAAAATCCTGAATTAAACGGGATATGTGAATTTGTTGAATTTGACAAACTGCTTGCGGAGTCTGACATAATATCCCTGCATCTTCCTTACGACGGAGAGAACTACCATATGATATCGGAGCCGGAATTTGACAAGATGAAAGACGGGGTTTATATAGTAAATACTTCTCGCGGTGAACTTTTGGATATAAAAGCTCTGTATGACAATTTATTAAAAGGCAAGGTGAAAGGTGCAGGGCTGGATGTTTTGGAATGTGAATTTATTAGTACTTATAAAGGCCGAATTAAAGATATTATAAAAGAAAGCGAGCCCCATTGCGTAGAAGCAGCTCTTATTGCCCGTGAATTGTTTACTCTGAAAAATGTTATAATAACTCCGCACATTGCATACAATACGGGTGAAGCCGTAAATTATATTCTGAGCGAAACTTTTAATCGTATAAGAGATTATTTGAAGGGTGAAAATACAAATAGAGTTTGTTAGAATTTTGTGCTATTATTATTCTATGGCTATAATATCAGATGACGCGGGTTTGGAGAAACGGATTAAAAGAAATCCGATAGTAAAGTCCGAAACAATAGAATATGATAATACTTTTGAGAACAATATCAGACCTAAAGACTTTGAGAGTTATATCGGGCAGAGCGCTCTGAAAGAAACTTTAAAAATAATTCTGGAGGCTGCAAAAAAACGTGAAAAGCCTCTTGATCATATGCTTTTTTACGGTCCGCCCGGATTGGGAAAAACAACTATTGCAGGTGTTATTGCCGCACAAATGGGAGTGGAAATAAAAATAACTTCCGCACCTTCTCTTGAAAGGCCGAGAGATATAATCGGAATATTGATGTCTCTTAAAGGCGGAGAAATTTTATTTATTGATGAAATCCACAGATTGAATAAAGTTGCGGAAGAAATTCTTTATCCTGCTATGGAAGATTTTACACTCGATATGACAACAGGAAAAACTCAGACTGCAAAAACACTGCGCATACCGCTGCCAAAATTTACGTTAATAGGTGCAACAACAAAGGCCGGAGAACTTTCAAGCCCGCTTAGAGACCGTTTTGGTATAATACATCGCCTTGAGTTTTATACAGTGGAAGAACTCACAAAAGTTGTTTTAAGAACAGCCGGAATTCTGGAAGTTGATATTACAGAAAAAGGAGCAGATGCAATAGCAAGACGTTCCAGAGGAACTCCGAGAATTGCAAATCGTCTTGTAAAAAGAGTTTCCGATTTTGCAATTGTTAAATATAACGGACTTATTGATGAAAAAGTTGCAAATGAATCTTTGGACATACTAAAGATAGATGAATTCGGACTTGATAATACAGACAGAGCTCTGTTAAGTCTTATTATAGATAAATATGACGGCGGACCTGTCGGGATAGAAACAATTGCCGCAGCATTAAGCGAAGATGTCAGAACGATTGAAGATGTTTGTGAGCCGTATCTTTTGCAAGCCGGTCTTTTGCAAAGGACTCCGCGGGGCAGAAAGGTTTCTCCTGAAGGGTTCAGGCACTTAGGGCGCAGAATGCCCTCCGCACAAACAAGTTTATTTGATTAGGATAATTATGAAAAAATTTCTTTTTGTATTGGTTTCAATATTTTTAATGCTTTCGTGTATTGCAGATGAAGGGAAAATACTGCCTTCCCAAACGGGTATAGTTCAAAATGTTCAATATGTTGATTTGGACGAAAGCGATGTTTCGCAAACAAAACAAACTGTTGAAGTAAAGCTTCTGACCGGAGAGTTTAAGGGAGAAACGGTTGAACTGGATAACATGCTTACCGGCAATCCTTATTACGATATAAAATTAAAAAGGAACACAAAAGTTATTCTGCATGCAGAAGATAACGGAAACGGCATTGAGTATTCAATTGAAGATATAAAACGCTCGGGAGTATTATTATGGCTTTCGGTTATATTTTGTGCGCTGCTTGTATATGTAGGACGCAAAAAAGGATTATATAGCCTTATTTCAATTGTACTTACCGTCCTTTTTATAACTCACCTGCTCTCTCCGATGATTTTAGTAGGGATTAATCCTGTTCTTGCAACATTTTTAATCTGTATTTTATCAACCTCCGCAACAATGTATTCAGTTGGAGGTTTTAATGCCAAAAGTACCTCTGCTGTTATAGGTACATTGTTAAGTCTGTTTTTTGCGGGAGTTCTGTCTTATATAACAATGTTTACCGCTCATTTAACCGGATTTACCGGAGAAAATTCAATGTTTTTGTATACAGCACATCCCGAACTTAACTTTATCGGTATAGCAATTTCCGCAATAGTTCTGGCAACGCTGGGTGCGGTAATGGATGTTGCAATGTCAATAGCCAGCACAATTAATGAAATATGCGAAATAGATGAGACAAAATCTGTAAAAGAATTGTTTATCTCCGGCATGAATGTAGGCCGCGATATTATAGGCACAATGGCTAATACTCTTATTCTTGTTTATCTTGGCGGGTCGATTCCGTTGTTATTACTTGCGGGCAATATTGACCTGCAAAAGTTTATAAATTTAAATCAGGTTGTAACGGAAACTGCTTCTGCACTTATAGGAAGTATCGCTATTGTAATATGTGTTCCGTTTACGGCAATAACGGCTTCCCAGCTTATAAAACATTTTAAAACCAAATCGGCTGAAAATTTGAATTTCCAGGCCTGATGTGGTATAATCGACACGAATCAGACAGAGGAGAGAGAATAATGAAAAAGCTTATAACGGTTTTATTAACTTTGTTTTTTATATCAAATACCGCATTTGCAGGAACTTTTAAAGCAGATGCAAAAACCAAAAGAATACCCGCAGGAACAGTCTTTCAGCTTGAATTTTTACAGGCGGTGAGTACTTTTTCCGGATGCGAAGGTGATTCATTTACCGCAACTTTAAAAAACGAACTTGCCTCCGGTGTAAACGTAATCCTGCCCACGGGGTCTGTTGTCAGAGGCAGCGTTTCTAAAGTTAATACCGCAAAAAGATTTTCACGCGGAGCAAAGCTGTATTTAGATTTTGATCATGTCGTAACTCCAAATGGCAGACAAATTCCGCTTGATATGGCAGTATGTCAGTTTGATAACATTTATATGGATGGTGCTTTATATAAGAATCTGGGATATGGGGAAGCTTTAAAGAAAAACTATGAAAAAGGGGTTGAAATAACAAAAAATGCGACAAATTACGGACTTAGAGCCGGAGACTCCGCTCCCGGAATACAATATCTAACGGCTCCTGTTTGTGCTATAGGAGGATTTATCGGCGGCGTCGGTTATTGGATTGGTGACAGCGTTGCAGATATGTTCAGAAAAGGTGAGGATGTATATATTAATAAAGGAGATATTCTTAGTGTAAAACTGCTCAATCCTATTGATGTCCCCGTATACTAACAACAAAAAAAAGCCTCTTGGGAGAGGCGAGGGGAATTTATTAAGTTAATAGGTATACACTTCACGTATGTTTCACACGAGAGTTTTTAGAGTTTATTAAATTTTTATTACATTCCAAACTTTGGAGCTCCTTCTCGGGCTTCTTCACGAGCTAATTCTTTAACGGATTGAAGCTCTGCCCGTTTCATTGTCAGTCTTTGTTCTATATCGCTCATTTCTAACTGAATCTCTTTTTCTTTTTCATTAAGAACCTGAGCCTCCTGCTGTTTTAAAGCTTTTAAAGACTCTTCTTTAAATCTTGCAAACGCACTCATCTCTAATTGGTATTGCATCATCGGATTACCGGTCCAAGGAACCATTCCGTTCATTTTCATCATCTGTAAATTCTGCATAGCACTCATAGAACTTGCTTGATTAGAAAACTGAGCAAACATTGAAGCTCTCGGAATAAGCCCTGCGGATAAACCTGCGATGTTCCCCATTGTTATAATAGAAGAACCGCCAAGCATCCCTGCATACTTCTGGTGATTGGAAAGCTCAATTCGCTTTTCCATTGCCTTCCGTTCAAGGACATTTATATCGCGTGTTAATCTCTGGACCTGCCAGAATGCCATTAACATAGTGAACCTACCTAACTTTTTTCTAACCTTACATTTATATAAAGTATTTCTGTTTTCAAAAATTGCCTTTTTTCTTGTTTTTTGTTAAGATATGTTAAGAGGTTTTATATGATAAAAGACAGAATAACTAATGCTGATATGTATTTTGAGCTTTCTGCAGATATAAAAAGAGGGTTGGAGTGGCTTAAAAATACAGAACTAAAAAACATAAGCGACGGACGGTATGAACTTGACGGTGATAAACTCTTTGTTAATGTTCAAAGTTATGAAACAAAAGATAGTGCTCTTTTTGAAGCTCACCGCAAGTATGCAGATATCCAGTTTATGATAGAAGGTGCCGAAAAAATAGAGACGGCAGAATATGCAGATTGTAAAATGGCAGTTCCATATGATAATGATAAAGATATTGAATTTTTAAATTGTGATAAGTTTAAAAATATTCAATTTCTTAAAGAAGGTCAGTTTATGATATTATTTCCGCAGGATGCACACAAGCCTTCTTTGAACCCGGAGAAAAAACTCCGCGTTAAAAAAGCTGTTGTAAAAGTTTTATTATAACGATAAAGCGGATATGAATTTCATATCCGCTGTTTTTTTAGAGGAGAAATCTTTTATTATGCAGCTGCAAAAATATTTTTTGCATTCATATTTATTTGAAAATCAAAAAGCTCGCCTTGATACGGATTTTTTTCAGAAGCTTCATTACTTGTTGATAAAATATTCCATAATTCGCCAAAAACAGGCTCTTTGTGACGTTTTTCATTTGCGTGGGCTTTTAGGTATTTAAGAGTTTCTTTCAGGGTGTTGTTAATGCTTATTTGCGTAGAAGCCTTTAAAACAGACAATTGCGGATTTGTATAAACTTCTTTTAACTGTTTGTCTCCTTCAAATATTGTTTTTTCAATAATCTTTTGAGCAGCTTCGCTTGTTGCACCGCTTTTGTTTAGAATCTTGTTTGCGGTGTTTCTTAAATTTTCTCTGTTTTCCAGCTGCATAGAATAGTCCATTGATATATTATTTAATCCCATATCCCTGCTCCTTATAATTTCCTGAGCTTTTCCCTTTTGTAATATATATATCGGCATAAATCTCAAAAACTTTAGAGATTTACGGCAAATCTTTACAAAACTTAATAACATAATAAATATCAACACGTTTTTTCTTTAGATTTAAAGTTGGTAAACATACCTATAAAAAGGGATTTTAGATCAAATGTTAAGTTTTGTAACAAAAAATATAAGTGATGAAATTAAATAATTTTTAAATACTTTATATATATAACAGATGTAAGAAAATTACGAGGTACAGATTATGTCAATACGTTGTCACAGTGCATTTAAACATTATGAGATGTTCCACTCCCGTGGTGGTGATGTAATTAATATTGGTAGTAACAATACTACAATATTTAATTGCGGCGGAAGTCATCTGGGCGGATTCTGGGGCGGTCTTGGTCTGGGGCTGGGCAGCGGATTCGGTAACTTGTTCGGCGGATTTGGCATGGGTCTTCCCGGCATGGGACTTCCCGGCATGGGATTCGGCTTCCCGATGTTTAGCGGTCTGGGTAATATCTGGGGCAATCGTGATAATTCTCCCCGGGTTGATAAAGATGACAGCGCAAATGAACCTAAAAATACTACCGTAGTTGAAGAAAAAGTAGATCCGGACAGAGAAACCATAAATAAACTATGGACCAGAAAGAATGAATTACTTGCAAAGAAAGAACCGGCAGCAACAGCACAAGAACTGCAAGCTTTATTAGATGATATTATTGATGCGGAAAAAAATCAAGATAAAAATCCGATACATGATGCTGCTGACAAAAAAGATTTTGATAATCTAAAATACGGGCTTGAGAATATGATAAAAACTGCAAAAGAAAGAGAAGCTCTTGATGGCGAAGAGGTCAAACCTAAAGAGGTTACAGCTCCTCCGGCAGCAGAGGCCCCTGAAGAAGTAGACGAACCTGAAAATCCGCATAAATACAATGATGGTTACACAAATTATGACGGTGAAACAGAATTAAAAGACGGTGATGTTATAAGAGCTACAGATACAAGCGGAGCAACCAGAGACACAGTAAGTGTTAACAACAAACCTTCAACAATTACTAAATCATCTGACGGTCCTCACCCGCAAACAATAATAATTCACGATACAAAAGATATTACATATACCTATGATAGAGCTGAAAACGGTGAATACATATACACAAGTAACCAAGACAATCAGGAATACATTCTCCAAAAGAATTCCAACGGTAAATATGATTTAGTTCAATACGAATGGAATAAAGGTTATGGAGAAAAGGATTGGAGTCCGGAAGAATAATAAAGAAATAAAATAACCCTCTATATAAGAGGGTTATTTTACAAATATATATTTTTCACCGTAAGGTGAAGGTTCTTTTTTTATATTTTCCAAAAAATTTCCGAGATTATATAAGGGACTGGTAAAAAGAGAGCTCCCTTCCTTTGCATGCAAAATTTCTTTTTCGGATAATAATTTTGTGACAGTTTCTTCGTTTGCAAATTCCATAGCTGCAGTTTAACACTAAATTAAACGGTTTTCAAGATATAGTCATTATTTGAAAATAAAGGCTTGTTTTTTTGATATGCTTGTTTTATCATAATTTTGTACACAAAAAAAGCTATAAAGGTGGTGAAATATAAATGGCAGAAGTTAAAGTCGGCGAAAACGAAAGTATCGAAAGCGCATTGAGAAGATTCAAAAAGAAAATTCAAAAAGCCGGAATCTTGTCAGAAGTAAAAAAACGCGAAAGATATGAAAAGCCGAGCGTTAAGAGAAAACGTAAATCAGAAGCTGCTCGTAAGCGTAAAGTATAAAAAAAAAGAAGGCGGTTTGTCCTCGGACTGACCGCCTCTTTATTTGGTCTAACCGTAAATATCAACCAATACGAATATTTGTCTGAAAAACCCTTAAATCACGAATTATAAGACAGGCGGACTATATTTATCCTCTTGCAAATAAGATTTGTTTATAATATCATACTCATACGGCGACATGGCCAAGTGGTAAGGCAGAAGCCTGCAAAGCTTTTATCCCCGGTTCGAATCCGGGTGTCGCCTTTTTAATTTAATTGTAAAACTCTAAAATAACAACATCACAAATCTTGAGTCGCATGGAAAGTATTGAATTAAAATGTTTTTGGGAGAAAGTCAAAGAAGAGCTTCTCGGCGCATTGCCGGAAAATGTTCATCCTTGGATTTATCCTCTTGAAGTTTCAGGATATGATAACGGGGTGCTCACTGTTGTTACCGGACAAATAATGGGCAGGGACTTGCTCAGACGAAGTTACAGCGGACAAATTGCCGATGTTTTAAAAAAAATTACCGGACGTGCTGATGCAAGAATAGTAATAATATATGATGAAAATGCCGCCAAAACCCTAAAAAAAGAAAACGAAAAGATTAAGAAAAAAGCTAACGAAAAAGTGCTGAAAGAGCAGGCTATGGAAAATCTTTCCAATATGCAGTCCGCTTCAAATTTGAACCTTAAATATAAGTTTGAAAATTTTGTTGTAGGGCCGAATAACAAATTTGCCCATGCCGCAGCTCTTGCCGCAGCAAAAAATCCTGCGGGAAAATACAACCCGCTATTTATATACGGTAAATCCGGACTGGGAAAAACCCACTTAATGCAAGCAATCGGCCATTATACAATTTTTAATAATCCCAAATTAAGGGTAAAGTACACTAAGACTGAAGATTACATAAATGATTATATTTCAAACAGCCGCAAAACAAACGGTAATATTGAAAATATGTCTAAGTTTAACAGAAAATATACCAATATTGATATTATTTTGCTTGATGATATTCAGTTAATAGAATCGAAAATGAAATCAATGAATAATCTTCAATATACATTTGACAGTCTTTACAATAAAGGAAAACAGATTGTAATTACCTCAGACAGACTGCCGAAGGAAATCCCGACACTGACCTCTGCTTTGTGTTCAAGGTTTGAAATGGGACTAATGGTTGAACTTACTCCGCCGGATTTGGATACCAGATTTGAGATTGTGAAAAAACTTGCAGATGACAGTGATTTGTCTTATGAGGACGAAGCGCTGATGTATATAGCAAAAAATTATACGGATAACGTAAGAGTGTTGGAAGGAGCCTTTACAAGAGCTTCTGCGTATGCCGAAATTACGGAGCAAAATCTGACGCTGAAACTTGTAAAAGAAGTTTTAAAATCAAAAACAGCTGATAATGACATAAGCTATGATAAAATTATACGTATTACGGCATCATATTATGATGTAAGCGCAGATGATATAAAAGGAACTGCGCGTAACCAGAAAGTTTCAACAGCCCGCCATGTTGCGCTGTATCTGTGCAGAGATATTACAAAACAAAGTTTTGTAAATATTGCCAAATTCTTCGGTAAGCAGCACACAACGGTTATGTTCGCTTATGAAAAAATAAAAAAAGAATTAAATACTGATAAAGAAATATCAACTGCCCTGCGGGAGATTAGACAGGCGTTAAAAGTTTTATAGACAATACGATACTCGTTTTTCCGAAAAGTTCATGGTAAATAATATATAGTGATAAGGGAATGGATAAACTTTCCTCTGCGGAGCGATTATGTTAGATAATATTAAATATTTAATGTGTTTAAAAACCATCGACAAGCATATTGCCGAAAAAGAATATGATTTGGCACTGGAAAAACTAAATTTTTTAATCAGAGCCGAGTTTAGACCATCCGAAATGTTTATCAAAAGAGGAAGATTGTGTCATAAACTTTTGATGTTAGAGGATGCATACTCCGACTTTACATACGTTATAAACCATTGTGTCAATAAAAAGGAAGCATATTACGAAAGGCTGTTCCTTAATTTTGAAATTTCAAATTATTACGAAGCAATACTCGATGCCGATAAGATTCTTGAGCTGGATAAGGGAAATTTTGATGTAAAACGTATCAAATTTCTTTCTTTTGTATATTCAAGCAAAGAGGATATTGCAAAAAACTATGTTTTGGAACTTTTTGATTTTAACAAATATAAAACCGTGCAATTCCTGTTTAAGGAAACAGCCGTTGCAATAGCTAAAGATGAACTTGCAAAAGCTCTCAAGCTTTTGGGTGTTATTGATATGATTGATAAGGATAATCCTATTAAACTGTTGAAAGAATCAACAATTTACGGTATTGCTAATCAAACAGACAGGCAAAACGAAATCCTGAAAAAAATAGATTCTGTTTTCCCGAAATATTTTATATCACATTTCAGGTTTACCGATATGTATACGGCAAAAGACTTAATGGAAATCAGTTTTTTGCTGGAGCTAAAAATATTTGATAAACAAAATTTGTTTGCATATCCGATGAAAATTCTTGAGGGTTATAAAAATCATATAGAGGGGCATATTATTGATTCGAAAGAGTGTTTTGAAGACGCAATCAAGATAAAGCCGGATAAACCTGAAGCTTATGTTCTTTTGGCACAGACTCTGCAATTGATGTCAGGGTATGATAATCCCGAATACAAAACCGGAGCGGAAGAAAATTATAAAATTGCAATGGAAATATATAAACACGAAAATCTTAATGACAAAGCTGAGGATATGCGGCGCCAGCTTAAACACCTTAATTCTAATCTGATGTTAAGATAGTTTTTATATAATCGTCGTTTACGCCTTTATAATTTATTTTTGAAGATGTTATCGGCTGTCTGTAATCGTATTTGTTTATAGAGCGCGATTCTACAATTACAGAAGGCGGCAGGATTGACCATTTATAAAGCGCTGTTGACATACGTTTGAAAAATTTATCTATCCATTCGGCTTTTTGTTCCCTGCTAACGAAGTTATGTTTTTCGTATACAAACTCCGTATTTAACAGACTTTGATATCCTTCATTTTTATTCTCAATGCGCCAGATAATTTCGTCTAAAAATTCATACGGCATAAGTGCATCTTCCGCAATCAAAGGTTTGCCGGTTTTGGGATCTATAGCAAGTTCTGCCCCCGGCTTTTTGAGAATAATTGCTTCAGGAATGGCATTTTTTTCTTCTCTGTTAGCATTTAACCAGCGTGCAAAAGCAAAAAGCTTTGTCTTGGGTACATCCGCAATAGGCGCAAATCCTCCTGACATATCTCCGTTTATTGTTGCATATCCCATATAAAGTTCAGACTTATCAGATGTCGCAATAGGGATGCAGGAGGCAAATTCGTTGCTTATACCCCATAAGAACATTGCTCTGGAGCGTGCCTGGATATTGTCCGGAGTATAGGATGTTTTATATCTTCCCTCCCATTTTTGTTCAACTTCCGAAAATAATTTATCGAGACATTCCGTAGTCGTATTTATCATCGGTCTTATAGATGCTTCCGCAAAATTTATTCCGAGATTATATGCAAGTTGTGCCGCATCGGATTTGCTCTCATTACTTGTAATATGCGAGGGCATTGAAACACCAAATACATTCTCTTTCCCTAATGCATCTGCCAGAAGCACCGCGCATACGGTGGAATCCAGCCCCCCGGATAATCCGAGAACGGCTCTTTTAAAACCGCATTTCCTAAAATAATCTCTTATACCTTGTATTATTGTTTTATATGTTCTTTCCAGGTCTG
>CALUPJ010000097.1 GCA_944322555.1 Candidatus Gastranaerophilales bacterium
TTTTAGAAAAACTGGGCATGAAGAGACTCGAACTCCCACGCTTGCGCACTAGTTCCTAAGACTAGCGTGTCTACCATTCCACCACATGCCCGTATTAAATTGTCAAAAAGGTTCTTTCAGAACCTGAGCGTGTCTACCCCTCTCCTCGGAAGATACTTAATCTTCCTCGTCGGCAGAGTACCACATGCCTGTATTAACCTGTCAAAAAGGTTCTTTCGTAAAAATGAGGAAAGCCCCCGTCCCCCATAATATCAAGAGCATGTAATATTGTCAAATGCTATTTTAGCCAGAAATGTTAAGAAATGTAACAATAATATAAGCCTCTGAAATTCAATAATATTTATATACTTTATATAGATGTAAGACTAAGATGGAAAGCATACGAATATGTTAATGAATTTTGGCTACAATATGAATATGTTCGGTAACTGCGGAATGAGCAGTTTATTTTCCGGCGGTCTTTCTTCTTTGGGCAGTTCCGGTATTGGTAATATATTTTCCGGTAATTTCGGAATGAATAGCCTGTTTACGAATTGTTTTGGTGATGTAGACTATGATGCTGTTGCCGGTTATGGTATTGCTAATATTTTTATGGGAGCAGCCACTACAGCTATTGACTCTGCAATAAGAAACAAACGTGCTGCAAAAGCTGAACACGAAGATAATAAATCAAGAATTGCAGATATAAACAAAGAGATTGAAACAAAAACTTCTGACAAAGCTGAATTAAATTCTGAAAATGAAAGACTGAAGGGTGAAGCAGATACTGCAAAGTCTAAATCTGAAACTTATGCAACGCAAATTAGTGCAAAAGAGACTGAAATTACGAATTTACAAGCTAATTATGATGCATTAACCGCAGCCGCAGCAACTGATGAAACTAAAAAAGCTGCTCAAACGGAAGCTTTAAATGAGCTGAATACAGCAAAAGAAGAATTGGAAAAACTGAAAGAACAAAAAGCGGAACAAGATAAAATTGTTGAAGATAATAATAAAAAAATAGAAGCGAATAAAACTGAAATAGATAAACTGGATGATGAAATAAAAACTCTTCAAGCTGAAAAAGCCAAATTGCAGGAAACTGTCGGTGATGTTGTTCTGGACAAAGCTGAGGGACTTAAAATCGGACGTACTACAAAAGAAGATTTTGATAAAAAATGGAATACGGATGGTTCTGCGAAAAATACAGAATTCACAAAGGGTGATATGAGATATGCAATTGCAGGATTCCGCAATGCAGCTACCGAAGAAGATAAAAAAGCTTGGGCAAACAAAATAGCAACTATTTATAAAAATATGAGTCAAACAGATATTACGGAAGACTTTAAAAACGCAAGAAAATATGTTGATAAGTATGTCGGATAAATAAGTATTAAGTTTTGTAACAAAAAGACTCAATTGTGAAATTGAGTCTTTTTTATTTACTTTATATATGTGTAAGATATAAAAGCGAGAGTATAAGATGGGCTTCTATAGCGAAATTAGTAATAGTAAACAAGCTGCAGAAAATACTGCTATTTACAATAGAATGAACGGTTTGGATGTACATTCGCCAATTGGGTATACTCTTGCTGCAGCAGCTCCCCAATTGTTATCATTTACAACATCTTTGATAGGGAATATTTTAAACGGAAGCGAAAAAGATGAGAATGCGGAAGGTTCTGTTTCTGAATCTGCACAGAGAGAACAATTAAAAAAAGACATAAATAAAATTTTAAGAGATATTGGTGCAAAAGATGAAAACGGTATCAACGAAGCTGTAAATGAAGCTCAAAATGAGCGTGATACAAAAATAAAAGCAGCACAATCAGAGCTTGAACCATATATGAACGGTACTGATAAGTATTCGCAGGAAATTAAAAACTTACAGGCTCAGATTGTAACAGGAGAAGAATTAACTCCTGACCAAGCTGCTAATAATACAAAGATTCAAAATAGAATAACAAAACTTGAAGCTGAAAGAAAAGAAGTTCAAGAAAAAATTCAGGCTAATATTGAAAAAGTTACTGAGATTGAGACAGCAAGAGTTCAAAAAATATATGACAAAGCTCAGGAAGCGATTAAATTATTACAGCAGCTGGCTGATTTAAACTGTATAAAAGAAGAAGACAAAGACAAGCCAATAGAAGAAAAAACCGAAACACTGGCTGAATTTACAAAAAACAGAGATATACTCATAGATAAAAATATTAATATTCAAGAAAGAGCAGAAGCAGCAGAAAAATTGGAAGAAATAGCACAAAATAACCCTAATGATGCTACAATTGCAAAAGCTTATGCAATGATAAAAAATCAAGTTGAAACAACGCTGGAAGATGAAATGTCTTTTAGAGCGCAAAGAAGTATCGCGCGTCATAATGCAAACAATAATGATCCGATGAATCGTTTTTTCAATAATGGTGTAATTAATAAAGAAACACCGGTTAGAATTCGTCAATTCGGTTTATAATAAAAGTTTTTATATACCCCATCTTACATCTTACAAAATTTTCAGCCCGTAAATGCGGGCTTTTTTTTATTTGAAAACTAAAAAATCCGGTTTTAAAACCGGATTTTTATTATTAACCTCTAATATTAAGTTCTTTAATAAGGCTTCTGTAACCTTCAAGATTCTTTTCTTTCAAGAATGAGAGAAGTCTTTTTCTTTTACCAACCATCATTAAAAGACCGCGTTTTGTAGCGAAGTCCTTTTTGTTAGATTTCATGTGTTCGGTAAGTTCAGAAATTTTTTGGGTTAACATTGCAATTTGTACTTCTGCAGAACCTGTGTCCTTAGCATTAGCACCAAATTTTTCGATGATTTCCTGTTTGTTTTTCAAATTCATAATTTCTTCCTTTTCTATTTTGCTCCTTAGTAAGGCTAAGAGGTTTAAAAGCCTGTAGTAAATAATCCTGATTGGTTTTATTTACCCCTCTTGCCCTCACCGGGCACGTACCAGTGTTCTTTCGGCATAAACACTTTACAGTGCTAAATATACAATAAATAGATTTAGAAATCAAGTTTTTAGCTTAATAATACTTAATCTACAGAATGATATGAGCCTATTATATAGAACATTTTTACCAGCGGTTTTATTTCTTCAAAAGCAGCTTCGACTTTTTTGTCCGAAATATGTCCTTCAAAATCAATATAGAAAACATATTCGCCTAATTCTTTTTTGGAAGGGCGCGAGTCTATATATGACATATTAATTTTGTGTTTTTCCAGAATTGTTAAAATCTTGTTTAATGCCCCGGCAGTATTTTCTGTAGAAAAAGTAATACTTGTTTTATCTTTCCCTGTTTGCGGAGTTAAGAATTTGCCAAGCAGTATAAATCTCGTACAATTGTTTGTTTCGTCATTAATGTCGGTTTCTATTACCGGTACATTGTAAAGTTTAGCACATTCAAGACTTCCTATGGCAGCAATAGTTTTGTCCTCCGGTGATAATGAACGGATTGCTGATGAGGTTGAAAGCGTAGCTTCTTCAATTAATGTATCGGGAAAGTTGTCTTGCAGAAATTTTTTACATTGTGCAAGTGCCTGCGGGTGCGAGCGGACAATTTTTATATCTGATTTTTTATTTGCATACCCGATAAGCGCGTGCTCTACATTCATTGCTGTTTCTGCAATAATTTTATACTCTTCTTTTTTCAGTGTTGCAAGATTATCTAAAGTTTCTCTTACAATGCCTTCTATAGAATTTTCTATTGGAATTACGGCCGAAATATCTTCGTTATTTTCATCCTTAAGAGCTTTTATGATACTTGATATAGATTTAAGGTTTGTGCTAACGCAATTTAATTTGAAAAAATTAATAAATTTGTCTTTAGCGAAATCACTATACGAACCCTTAGGGCCTAAAAATAAAAGTTTTTTAATTTTTGAAGTATCTAAAATATCAGGTGTCATACTATTTCCTTTTATCTGTCTGCTGCGAAATCTCGCTGGAGTACGTTATTAATTCTCTGCGTAGCTTTATCTATATTTCCTGTCTTGTAATATAATCTTGCAAGCAGAATTTCTCTTGAAGACGAAGGACTCATATTGTAAGCTTTTTGGGCAAAAGACAGGGCGGTACCGTATCGTTTTACAATAGCATAGATTATTGCAATTTCTTCATAGCTTTTTGCAACAAGATTGGAATCATTTGTAACAGACGAGACTTTTTGTAATTCTTCCAGTGCTTTTACATATTGTTTATCCTGTTTATATACGGAAACTGCCGTAAAAATTTCCTGAACCTTTTGCTCCGGTGTCAGCTCTTTTGGCGATATTTCATTTGAACCGGAGATGTGTTCTCCTTCTGCAATAGGTTCAAGTTCTTCAGTTACAGCAACTATTGCAGCTTTTTCTGTTTTAGAGGCAGAATCGTTAATGGCCGGCTGTTCGTGTGTTTCTTGAACAGTATTAGTTTCAACGGTTTCTTCTTGTTGAACAACTGTTTCTTCAGTTTTTGTTTGTGCCGGTTTGTTTATATTTTCTATGCCGTTTTTGTTTTGGATGTCTTCTGATACTTTATCAGGAATGTATTCAAATGCTTTTATAATAAGTACAAAAAATGCCAGACATATAATAAGCAGTAATATCAAAAATTTTTTAGAATTTTCATTAATTTCTTTATCCATATTTTACACTCCTAACTTCTTATGATTTAATTCTACACCAAAAGCAAACATTGCAAAATCATATTTTGTCGGATCCTCTGGTGAAAATTTTCTCAAATTTTCCGTAAGTTCTAAAACCGCTTTGAAATCATTGCTTTTACGTGTCAGAAGTCCCATTTGTCTTGAAATTCTTGCCACATGTACATCCAGAGGTATCAGTAAATCTTTCGGTTGTATAAATTCCCAGATTCCTAAATCAACGGGCGGTTTACGTACCATCCAGCGTAAAAACATGTTCATTCTTTTCATAGCTCCTCCTTTTGCCGGATTGGGTATCATGTGGTAAAAACCCTGTCCCGCATTTTTGGGAGCAAGAGAATAAAAATAATCTGTAACTGTTTGGAGCATACGAAAAATATCGCAGCTCTGTTTAAAACCGTATTCAAAAAGTTCTTCAAGCCCGTTTGATTCCCGGTATAGTTTGTTTAAGATTTCAAACACGGAAATTATATCTTTATCTTTTGAGAACCGGTATTCAAAGCCTTTAAGATTAGAAAAGTCTCCGTTTTTTATGTAATTAAGGATTTTATTGTCTGCTCGATTAAATAAATCATATAATTTGGCAATAAAAATTTTTCTGTTACCGTATGCAAAAAGTGATGCAATAAAACCGGCCAGTTCAGCATCCTTTTTCTCTTTAAATAAATGGATAAACTGTATCGGATCGTCTTTTATAAACTCTTTATTTTCGTATTTTGAAACTAAAGTATCAAGTTCTTGTTTTGTAATCATCTTATACTTTTAAAAAACTCTTCCAGTATTTTGTTACATTCATCTTCCTCTATTCCACCATACACTTTTGGAAATGAATTAGTCAAGTCTGAAAAAATATTATTGGATATTAAAGCTCCGTACTGCGGATTGTATGAGCCGAAATATACTGTGCTTATACCCGATTGAATTATTGCCCAGGCACACATTGGACATGGTTCAAGAGTTACATACATTTCACAGCCTTTTAGCCTGGAAGTTCCGAGTTTTTTCTGTGCAGTTTTTATTGCTAAAATTTCGGCGTGAGCTGTTATATCATTATCAGCTTCTCTTCTGTTTCCGGCAGAAGCAATTATAATGCCGTCTTTTTTGATAATACATCCTACAGGAACATCTTTTTCACACCTTAAAGCTTTTATAATGGCACTTTGCATATTCGGTCTCCCTATATAAGCAGCTATTTAATTTAATACTAGCAAAAGAAAAATATTTTACAAATATTTACAATAGAAAGAATTACTTGTATTTAAATTTTGTTTTATTTATGATTATAGTAAAATGTACAGTTAGTCAAAATATAAGGAATAGCAAAATGAATCCTATCATTAAGAATTTAGAAGCAGAATACACTACAAGAGAATTACCTGAGATGAATCCCGGTGATACAGTTCGTGTATTTGTTAAAATCGTAGAAGGTAACAAAGAAAGAATACAGGCTTACGAAGGCACTATTATTGCCGAACACGGTTCAGGTATTAATAAAACCATTACGGTAAGAAAAGTATTCCAGGGTGTCGGTGTGGAACGTGTGTTCTTAGTATACTCTCCGCGTATTGAAAAAATCACTGTTCAAAGAAAAGGTGATGTAAAACGTGCTAAGTTATACTATTTAAGAGAACGTTCAGGCAAAGCAACCCGTATTAAAGAAAAGATTGAAAAAAGATAGTGGTAAAGGGTAAGTGATAGGGTGAAATGTGATGGCTAAAGAAAAAACACACATTCACTGGTATCCAGGTCACATAGCCAAAGCCGAGCGTCAACTCAAAGAAAAACTTAATCTGGTTGATGTAATAATTGAAGTCCGTGACGCAAGGTTACCCTTATCAAGCAGTTATGCAAACATAGAGAAGCTCTTGGGTGATAAACCAAGGCTTCTTTTGTTGAACAAAGCTGATTTGACAGACAAAGACGAGTTAAAAAAGTGGGTTAAGTATTTGAAGGAGTCAACCGAATGCCCTGTTTTAATTACGGAAGCCAAGGGCTCAAAGGATTTGAGTGCGGTTGTAAAATCTGCGATTGAGTTGAGCGAACCAAAGATTCAGGCATTGATGGCAAAAGGACTCTTAAGACGCCCGGCAAGAGCTATGGTTGTTGGGATGCCCAATGTAGGTAAATCAAGTGTCATAAACAAGCTTACGAAATCTTCAAAAACAAAAACAGGTGCAAAAGCGGGTGTAACAAGACAACAACAGTGGGTGAGAATCAATCCTAAATTAGATTTGTTGGATACACCGGGTATAATTCCGACCAGACAGGATAATCAGGAACAGGCTGTAAAGCTTGCTTTTGTAAGTTCAGTATCGGAAAATGCATACTCCCCGGAGCCCGTTGCAAAGGCTCTTTTAGAAATGTTAAGAGATGATAATTTTGTTAAAGAGTATTATAAAACCGATGTTTTAACTCTTGAGAATATTGCGTTAAAAAGAAGTTGGATTTTAAAGGCTGAACAACCCGATACGGAACGGACCGCTATTTATGTGTTAAAGGACTTTAGAGAAGGACGCTTGGGAAAATTTATACTGGACGAGGTTCCGCAATGAAAAGATGTTTTTGGGTAGATGAAAAATCTGAAATATATGTAAAGTACCATGATGAAGAATGGGGAGTTCCAAAGTATGATGACAGAGAACTTTTTGAGCTTCTAATATTAGAATCCTTTCAAGCGGGTCTTGCCTGGATTACTGTTTTAAAAAAGCGTGAAGCGTTTAGGGAAGCTTTTGACGGATTTGACATAAATAAAGTTGCCGCTTATGATGCAGATAAGATTCAAGAGCTCTTAAGTAATGATAAAATAATCAGAAGCAGGGGGAAAATTTCTGCTGCAATAAATAATGCCAAGATTTTTATTGAAATTCAAAAAGAATTCGGCTCTTTTTCTAATTACATTTGGGGATTTACGGATAATAAAGTTATTAAAAGAAAAGGGGCTGATTTAGCCGTAAGTACGCCGCTATCTGATAAGATTTCAAAAGATTTAAAAAAACGCGGTATGAAGTATGTCGGAACGGTCATTATCTATTCTTACCTTCAAGCGATAGGTGTTGTTGATGATCATGATAAAGAGTGCTTTAGGTATTAGTTTAAGATTATAAAAGCTGCACCGATAACCATTATAAGAGAGCCTAATAGCTTTCTTTTAAGGCCTTTTTCATTAAATATATTTACACCTAAAAATACGCTCAAAATTGTTGAAAGTTGAAACAGTGCAAGTGCGTATGAAACATTCATCTTTGAGAAAACAAAATTTGTGGAATATTGCATTACGCCTACCGCAAATATGAGCAAAAATTGATATTTATATGATTTTATTTCGGGTTTATTTCTTGAAATAATCAAAAATATAAATGAAAACAATAGTCCGGCAAGAACCCATAATACAAAGGCTTCAGTTATATCGGAGGTTAATATTATTTTTTTTATAACAATTGCCTCAGAAGCGGAAAAAATAAGGGCTAAAATCCTATATAAAAGAGCTTTTAAATTAATTAATCCCTTAGCTCCCAGTATAAAATATGTTCCGATGATTATTAAAATTATTCCGATTAATGCCTGATACGTAGGGATTTCGTTTAGAAAAATTATACCGATGATAAGTGCAACTACAGGCTTATAGGAATTTATTGGAGCTAACGTTGAAAGTTCTCCGATAGAGAGAGCCTTTATAATAAAGAAATTCCCTAAAGCTCCCAGAAGTCCCATAATTAAAACAAACGGTATAAGGAGGGTATTTATGCCTTTGAATAGAAAACAGACCGCTATAGCGAGTCCTAAATAGGTGTAGAAGTTAACAACTGAAGATTTTTGTCCTTTATTTGTCAAAAGTTTTTGAAAAACATTCAGATAAGAATTTGATATTATTCGGATTAAAATACCAAAACAAGTTGCCAACATAATTCTTATTATATACCAATTCTTCCGTTAAATCGCTGTTCTTTTTTGCTCGCATTATTCTAAATGATATTCATATACTCGCCCATGTACTCCAACCTTTCCATTTACCCCCAAAAAAAAACCGCCCGGTGTGTATCGAGCGGATTTTGTTTTCTGCATCCTAATGGTCTTTTTAGTGTTTATTATCTAGGAGTTTATATGATTTTTGGGGTTATTAGTTTTGCTATTTAGTGTTTCGGCTACACTTAAAGTGTGTATTTATATTATTGCACATAAGAAAATAATGTCAAGCAATGTTTTTAAATATTTTTTAAAGAATTTATAAATGGGGCGAAATAGTTGTTAATACGTTGTTTTAAAGGTTTACAAAACTTAATAATTGTAAGAAAAATATAAAGGGTAATAATAATTGTACTTATTACCCTTTATATAAAATCATGCATTTTTATTTTTTATTCTAAAGATTGGTATCCTGATTTATGTGTTTTTAAAAGCACGCCTCTTTTAGATGTTTGGATAAAATCAATCATTTTTTCTATATATTCGTTCATAGGTATTTCGGCTTTGATTTTTTCAATCGCCTGTGAGGTATTGTATTCTTCGGAAATCAATAATTTGAATGCTTCATTTGTAGCTGTTCTGACTTCTTGAGAGACTCCGCGTCTTTTCATTGCAATGACATTCAAGCCGCGCGGTACCGGAGGTCTGCCTTCCCCTTTGGAATAAGGCAGAATATCCTGACGTGATGCGGAGAAACCGCTTATGATTGCCATGTCTCCGATTCGGATGTTTTGATGGAAAACGCTCATGCCGCCAACGAAAGCTCCAAATCCGACATGAACATGTCCCCCAAGAGTTACCAGGTTGGCAAGAATAACTTCATCTGCCAGTACGCAGTTGTGAGCGACATGTGAGCCGACCATAAGCAAGCATTTGTTTCCTATTCTGGTGGTGAAATCCCCGCAGGCCGCTCCTCTATGAATAGTAACATTCTCTTTAATTATGGTATTATTTCCGATTACAACTTTTGTAGGTTCTCCTTTGTAGCCCAAATCCTGAGGCTCGGAACCGATTGTAGAAAACGGAGATATTGTACAGTTTTCGCCTATTTCCGTATATTCAATATACGCATTTGCAATAACTCTTGTTCCTTTTCCTATTTTAACTCCTTCGCCTATAACAACATTAGGTCCGATAGTTACACCTTCCGCAATTTCTGCTGAGGGGTGTATAACTGCCGAAGGATGAATAAATCCTGTTTTTTCTAAAACTGCCATTCTGTTTCTCCATTTAATAATTTTAACTACTTTTCAAGTATAGTATAAAATTTTAAATATTCTTAAAATATTTATATAATCTTAATTTTAGGCTTTTCTTACCAGACCGGGCTCTGCATCTGAGCCTGTAACTTTCTTTCTGAGAATAAATGTTACCTTCGGAAGAGCAACAGCAAGCAAAATACTGCTCAAAGTAACATTTGCAAGGATGTTCCCGGATTTTACCGCCAGAGCTTTTTTTGCAAATTTTTCTATATTCCCGCTTGCTTTTGCCTGTTTGGCAAACTTTTCAACTTCTTTTTGAAATTTTTGAATTTTTCCTTCATCTACAAATTCCCGCGGGTCTCTTATTCCGTTTTTCAAATACTTTACACCGCAGTATTTTTCAGCAAGTTTTGAAAATTTTGCTTCGGGATTTTTATCCAGAAATTCGATAATATTTTCATTAGGCATTTTAAGAGAACCGTCTTTAATCTTTTTTATGAAGTCTTTGTCGTTTAACAGATTAGGATCCAGATTAACGTTTGTGTTAAAGAGCTTATTGGAAATCCCGTCGAAACCCTTTGCAATCCATATAGGTGCAACAAAATTTAAAAACATCATCATTGTCATTTTGAAGCCGAGCTCAAGTTTTTCAAATTTATTACGCCCCGTTCCGACTCTGCCGGCTGTTAAACCTCCGTCCGTTACTGCCATTTTGTGTACCGTAGACATATTTGCAAGGGTTGATGTTATTCCTTTGAATGCCGGTTTTTTAGGGTTTGTTCGTGTTGCTTTTTTTTTTTTTTTAAACTCGTCGAAAACAGGCTTTACAACTTCTGTAGCATCGACATTATCCTGCTTTTTACGGATTTTATCCGTTAGTGCGAAATTGAATTTTGGCAGGCAGTAGCCCATTAATAAGATGGGAATGCCCGTCGACAATACAAATTTCCCAGCAAGAAGTTTTTGATAAATTGATTTATTTTTTAAAACCTTTTCCATATCTTTGACTTCTTTAGGTGCAAGCTCTTTGAACTTGTTTATATTGTACTGAATTCCTTGTTTGGAATTTTCTTTAAGCAGATTTATGTTGACTTTGGGGTTATAGCCGCATTTTTTTATACCCCAATTGCAAATGGCATCCATGGCAGGTATGCCTCCGAGCCATACGATTGAAGCTCCGTATTCATCAATAAGACGCTCTCTTGTAGCATTAAGAGCCATTCTTTTAGAATCTTTCAGGTTCTGATTATAGGTCATTGCAACTTTGACGGGGTTTTCAATCCCGCAGTCCCTTACAATCAAAGGGTATATGCTGCTGTTATTACCTATTGCGGATATTATATTTACAAGTGACATTTATTTTTCTCCTTTTGTCGTACTCTTTACATTCTCCCTAAATATCCCGAAAGAGCCGAGGGGTAAAGGAGTCTATTTAGTCAGGGAACACAAAACTCCAAGCCCTTTCGGGTTTGTATGATGAGTATGATGTTGTATTCCTGATAAATATGCCATTTTGTCCCTTTTTTTAATATAATATCACGAATTATTTAAAAGTAAAGACTTCTAATTAACTTTTTTTAGTATGATAAAGCTGTTTGGAGCAAGAGATAATTTTTGGTTCAGGTTTGTAATATCTTTCCTGTCCTCATTGGTATAGCCTGCGCCGCCGTATTTCTCAGCATCGCTGTTGAATATTTCTTCCCATGTACTGTCTTGAGGGAATCCAAAGTATTCATAGCTCTTATCAATAAACCCGTCTCCAAAATGTTTTATAACAAGTAATTCTTCATCAGAACTTGTCAGCTTGTGTACATTTACATTATGGTTATAGTCGTTATAAAATGCGGTAATTTCTCCTTTTTGCAATGCGGAGTGATTTTTTAGCAAATTGCTTAAATCCTTATTGAATTTTATCATTTGTGCCGGAGTATCTTTAAAGATACCTTCATACTTAATTCTGTCTATGATGCAATCTTTTCTTGCGACTTCTTCAAGTGTATCATAGCCTTTTTGGTTCAGTATATTGCAAATACTTATCGGATTATCATTTCGTAATTTTTTTGTGTCGGAAAATTCTCTGAAGAACTTAAAATAAGACAAATCCGCCTGATCATCACCCTGAAAATACATTTTAGGCCCCGGTGTAGTCATAGAAATTCCAAACATTAGTTTTTGTTTGGCTAAGCCGGATTTAAAAGCATTTATAAGCTCAGCTTTTGAAATGAATTTCTTAATCCCCAGTTCTTCTTCAATTTTGATTAAATCTGTACTTGATATATTGTAAAAATCTTTAGAAACAATGAGTTTACAAAGCTCCTGAGATGCTTTTGCCGCATTTTGTCCTTTTTTTGCATCATCAGTTCCATCCATAAAACTGGACAAAAGAAAATGCATTACCAAATTTTTGGGTAGAAATTTTGTACCGTCCCAGTTTCCTATTTCATCATGGCTGTAGGCATATTTTATCCTGTGTTGTGTTTCTTTTATAATTTTTTCTACGTCTCTGAGCAGATTGGAGCCAGGCTCAAGTATTACTTTGCGTAGAGTGTTCTGATATTTTGAATCCCATTCACTGTCAAAACCCATACTTCCGATATTTGGATTCCAGCCTTTTTGTAAAAGGTCAATTTGACTGTCGATAAATTCAATTTTTTCATTATGTGTAGCATTTTTGTTGTCGTGATAATTTGTTATTTGAGGTCTGTTGTCCATATTATCTTCTGCAATTAAAAATACATCCGGATTATGCTCATTAAGTTCCAGGGAAATTTGCTTTAAAAGATAATCAGAACCGGTTGCGCTTGTTAAATCAAACCGAATGCCGTCTACTTTAAATTCATTTGCCCACCATAATGCTGCATTTGTCATCCAATCTCTTACGTAACGATTATCTTTACCCTCATAATTTAGCAGATGACCGAATTCACCTTTTCCTTTAATATATGGCCCTGTTTCCTTTAAATAATCTCCGTCAGGTCCCATATGATTGGGGACCATATCCATAATTACATTTAATCCTTTACCGTGAGCATAGTCAATAAATTCTTTAAGTTTGTCCGGTCCCCCCAACTGTGAATTCACTGCAAATTTATCTACTCCGTCATAACCCCATTGCTTTGAGAAGGTATTTTCTACAGGCATGATTTCGATGGCATTTGCAATTCCTCTTTCCGCAATAATATCAACTCTTGATTTTGCGGCGTCAAAGGTTCCTTCTTCAGAAAGGGTCGGGATATTTATTTCTTCAATTACAAGATTTTCAAGTCCTCTTAACGGTTCTTCCGGTTTTCTTTTTATTCTTCTGGGGTCTTTACCTTCGAGCCAATCTGTGTTTTTCCATTTGTATCCGTTTTGATTGAAAACCGAGCTCCAGCCTAAAATATGGTCTTGTTTTTTTGCATACGGATCTTTTACAATATTTATATCGTTGTTTTTGGTTAGAATAATATACCTGTATTGGTCGTCAGGCTTTGCATAAATACTGTTAGCAGTATAAATTCCGTTGCCTTCTTCTTTCATCGGATATATATTAGTTTTATTATCAATAGATGATATGACGGCTCCAGCTCCTGCTCCGGCTATTACACTTACCAGTCTGTCCCTTATATTTCCCATATTACCGGAAAGCTTACTAGCGACTTCTACAAATACGGCTTTTGCATCGGGAAATGAAAATAGTTTAAAGTTTGTTTTTCCCGTTTTGGGGATATAATTAGCTCCCCAGCTGATATGTTCCTGCCATACTCTTTGAAAAACAGGGTGGTTTTCAGTCTTTTGTTTTGTTTGTCCGATATTTGCATTAATACTATGAACTCTCATATATACACACTCCTCTAATATAAGAATTACTATTAATCTATAATTCTATTAATTGCTATTATTTATTTTCAGTTTTATATCCGAAATTTTCTAAAATTTTATCTTTTTTTCTCCAATCTTTTTCAATTTTTACTTCTAGTCCCAGAAAGACCTTTTTGTCAATAATTTTTTCAAGCTCTAATCGAGCTTCTGTTCCTATTGTTTTAAGAAGATGACCGCCTTTGCCGATAAGTATTCCTTTTTGGCTTTTTTGCTCGCAGTATATTATTGCATAGATTCTGTCAATATCATCAGATTCTTCATATTTTTCGACTTTTACGGCAACGGAGTGCGGGATTTCCTCCTGGGTATTCAAAAGTATTTTTTCCCGTATTATTTCTTCGGTAATACTTCTCATATTTTCTTCTGTTACAATATCGTCAGGATATAATTTTTCACCTTCAGGTAATTTTTTATAAATATTAGATAATAAAGTATTTTTGTTTCTTCCTGTTTTAGCGGAAATTCTTATAACAGGTATATTCTCTTTAAAGAGGGTTTTATAAGAAAGCAGGTTTTCTTCGATTTTTTCTTGTTTTTTTACCAGATCTACTTTATTGAGGACAAGTATTACCGGAATCTTTGCTTTTTCAAGTATATTTTCAACAATCCAACGGTCTCCTTTACCGGCAGGTTCTGATGCATCAACAAGAAAAAGTATTAAATCGGCATCAGGTACGGCAATTTTTGCTTCATCCAGCAGAAATTCTCCGAGTTTATTCAGGGGACGATGTACTCCGGGTGTATCAACAAATACAATCTGACCGATATCATCAGTATAAATACCCTTAATTCTTTTTCTGGTTGTTTGCGCTTTATCTGTCGTAATTACAATCTTCTGACCAAGTATTTGATTCAAAAGAGTCGATTTACCAACATTAGGCCGTCCTAATATTGTTACAAAACCACACTTCATAATAATATAAGTTTACCAGAAAAATAAAACAGATTGAAATGTAAATTTTTATTAACACAAGTCAATTTTTATGTGAGATAGAACTTTATATTAATAAGGGATATTAATTAAAAGGGTATTATGCTATGAGTATAAGTTCTTATAACTGGAATAATCCGTGGAATGGTATTCAGGATAATCACTGGAGCTGGAATAATCCTGCTGTAAATAGCTGGAGCAGTTGGAGTCCTTCTGTTTATAACCAGACATTCCCAACCTGGAGTTCTGCTGATACTTCTTCCTCTCAAACTTCTGATTCTAAACCTGTTCTTACATATGAAGAGAGTTTAAAACTTTTGAGGTTGAAAAAAAAGAAAAAGGAAATTGAAAAAGAATATAAAATAGAGCAAAACATTGAAGATATAAAAGAACAAAAGCAGCAGATAGAAAAAAATAAAAAAGAAGATGGCTCAAGCACTTATACTGTATCTTATAAAAAACAAGGTTTTTGGGGAAAAACCGGAAGGTGGCTTGTAAATGCCGGAACTGCACTTGTAAATACCGGTAAGAGTCTTTTGGGTATAGAATCTGACGGGAGCTGGAATTGGAAAAAGTGCCTTAAAAATGTGGGTATAGCAGCTTTGGCTGTTGGTGCAACTGGTATACCTGTTTTAGGACCCGCAATCGGATACGGACTATTAGCGGCAGGCGGTATAAGCGGTGCTGTCGGAGTGGTAAAAGGTGTATCAAGACTGAAGAATGCAAAAACAGATGAAGAAATTGATAAGGCACAGCAGGATATATGCACGGGTGCGTTTATAGGTATAACTTCCGTATTTGGTTTAAGAGGAGTCGGAAAAGCCTATAGAACATCAGCAGGTACTGCTTCACACGCAAGTCATGCAGCTGCAAGAACCGGTTTGGGTAAAGTCGTAGAAACTGTATCTAATTTCGGACGGGATATAACTGTTAATGCTTTGCGTGCAACAGTAAATTCCATGAAATCTGAAAGGATAGCTATAACAAGCATTTCAGGTTTCTTTAAAAACTGGGGAGCTAAAATCTATGATTCTTTCAAAAATTTCAATGATTGGCGGGAAAGATTCAAAAAACAGCAAAATGAATTGGAAACAACATTCAATAATAAACTTACGGATGTTACAAATAAACTCAATGTAGAAACTAATCCGGCTAAAAAAGCATTGCTGCAGGAAGAAAAGGCTATGCTGGAAGCAAATTTAAATGAAATTCGCTCATTGGGTACACGTATTAAAACCAAAGCCGATTTTGACAAATTATTAAAAGATAATGCTTCTACATTTAACCGTGAATACGCAGGTTCATATACCAGAAACGCTAATGGCGGATATGAAATTAACGGACGTTTAATAGCTCCTGACAGATACAATCAATTCTTGCGGAATGTAACTAGGACTCAGAAACTTTATAATTCTAAGTTAAAAGAATTAATTAAAACCAAGGAGAACTTAATGCGTCAGCTTGCAAAACATTCCGATAAGAACATTGCACAACTGAACGAATATGTTCCTGTAAGAACCGTTACGAGGAAATGGACAAAGCCTTCTACCTGGAGAAAAAATGAGTATCAGCTTGCGATAGGAGGTAAAAATCCAGGAAAATTTAAAGAGTTTTTAGGGCTGACATTAACATCTCCCGCTCTTCCGACGGTTATTACCATTGACAGATTAACGAGTGAACCTATGTATTCAACACCATTCTTGTTTGGCCAGGATTTTACACCGGAGCAAACAGAAGCACAAATAGAGGCTCTTAATCAACAAATCGAAGAATATAAAACGGTTCTGTCCGCGATAGAAAATGCAAAATCGCGTGAAGAGCTGGAAAATATTATAAATGTTTTAAACGGTAATGTTACTGACCCGCAGGCTGAAGGGAAGCAGGTGTCAGGATAGTCATTTCACACTTTCTGCAGTCAAAATTTAGGGGATACACTTTTCCGTATTCATCGCGAAGTCTTAAATTTACAGATTTTTTGCACATATTAAAAGCATATTTTAGACAGTGCTTTGTCCTCATTAGTTCGTATTCATGCGTGGGTTTTTCAGCCTCTACTGCAGGTTCCGTGACTTTACATCCGCACTCTTCATAAAATAATTTTGCCTTATCATTAAAAACATTAGCTTTGTAGTCAACTTCTTCAAGGTAGTACGGAACAGTTTTTAAAGGTCTTTGAACTGCTCTTCTATAAGCTTTTATTCTTTTCTCCATTAATATGTCAAATGCTTTTCGTCTCAATTCATTAAGGGCACTTACGGGTATAAACGGTAATTGTGCATCTATTTCAATCTTTTTAATGTAAAAATTACTGTTTCCGGTCTTTGAAAATTGCTTTATAAATGTCTCTTTCATCTTTTCCTGATTATTTGCAATTTCCTCATACGATATCGGCAGAGTGACCGAAACATTATCTTCATCCGTCAGTTCAAGCCGGAGTTCTTCTCCCCCCATATCTTCCCCTATATTTCTCCCTCTCCTTTTATTTACCCCTACCGCTACCCCGATTTGTCTTTTAACGGGTTTTAAAAGTTCTTTTTCAAATTTTACATCAATGTTTCTGTAAACTTTTGCACCAATTTTCAAATTCAGTTTTTTTGCGGGATAAACAGTGACT
>CALUPJ010000098.1 GCA_944322555.1 Candidatus Gastranaerophilales bacterium
TCCTGTCTTAATTTGTTGAAGTTTTCAAGGGCTATAATTGCCATTTCGATTTCCTGCCTGTTTTCGGAAATCATTACCTTTATGGCATTATCGACCGTATCAATTCTTCCCGAGGCGTTAATTCTCGGAGCAATTGTAAATGCGACCTGCTCGGCGGTAAGCCCGTTATCCGTCCCGACTCCTGCGACATCAAGCATTCTTTTAATGCCGTAGTGTTTACCGGCGGCTATAAGTTCCAGACCTTTTGCGACATAATACCTGTTTTCTCCTATCAAAGGAACTATATCGGCAATAGTACCGACTGCGACATAAGGCAGCAGTTCAATACTGAAATTCAATTTATCATACATTTCCAATACCGCCTGAGCGAGTTTGAATGCAACCCCCACGCCTGCCAGTGATGTTAAGTATTCAATTTGAGCCGGAGTAAGTTTTTCATCCAGTGCATTCATCGCTTTCGGATTAATTATTGCATAAGCTTCGGGAAGCTCCTCCGGTGCTTCGTGGTGGTCTGTTATTATTATATCACGTTGCAGGCTGTTAATAAGCTTTACTTCTTCCGTGCTGCTTATACCGTTATCAACTGTTATAATCAATTTGGGCTTCTTTTTGGTCAAAAGCTGAACAATGGCTTTTGTGTTCAGTCCGTGGCCTTCGGATTCTCTTTCGGGAATATAATAATCGACATTGGCTCCCAGATAACTCAAAGTTTTCATTAATAAAGAGGTGGATGTAACTCCGTCCGCATCAAAGTCTCCGTATATCAGAATATTTTCGTTTTCATCAATGGCTTTTTTTATTCTTTCGGTGGCACGGGGCATGTCACAAAAAGCGTTAGGGTGCATTAAAGTGATTCCGAGCGGATTCAGAAAATCTCTTTTTTGTTCTTCACTTTTTATGCCCCTAACTTCCAGTAATCTATCTATTATAGAGGCTTTAGAATTTTCTCCCCTAGCCTCTATATGCCATTCTTTCTTAGTTACTCCCATTTATGTCCTTTTCATTTACCTAAAAAATCCAAGCCCGCGGGGTTCACCCCCTTATTTACCCATTTATTTACCTCCATTTACCCCTCCCTGTACCAGACATGTCATTTTTTCCAATATTTCAATAGCTTTTTCCAATTGAACGTCTTTTTTAGCATCTACGTCTTCTTTTGTTAATTCTATCATAACATCAGGAGTAATGCCTTTTTTATTAATATCATTTCCCGAAGGTGTTAAATATCTTTGGATTGTAATATTCATACCCGCTTCGTCAGGCAGCCTGTTAATTTCCTGAACAAGCCCCTTTCCGAAAGACTGTTCGCCTACAATAGTCGCACGATGATTGTCTTTTAATGCTCCGCTTAGGATTTCGCTTGCGGATGCGGAACCTTTATTAATCAATACAACAATCGGTTTATCGGTTACCTGTTGATACCGTGCCCGCGTGGTCGTTTTATAAGAATCTCTGTCGACCGTACTGACTATTACACCGCCTTTAAGAAGCATATCGGAGATGTATATGGCATTTGTTAAGAGTCCGCCGGGGTTTGAACGAAGGTCAATAATAAATCCTTTCATCCCGCTTGAGTTATTTAATATGGATTCAATTTCTCCCGCGGCATTTTTGCTTATAAAAGAACTCAATCTTATATATTGAATATTGTTGGGGATTTTTGTTGTTTCAAACGGCGGCTTGCAAGAAACGGACTTAACTTCAATTTCGTCTCTGACTACGCTGTATAACTTATTCGGAACGCCTTTTCTTTGGATTAAAAGTGTTACTGTAGTTCCTTTTTCTCCTCTGATTTTGTCTGCTGCGGCATCAATACTTATCCCCTTGGTGCTTTCTCCGTTAATTTCCAAAATCCTATCGTCTGCCAGAAGTCCTGCCTTTTCTGCGGGAGAATCTTCTAACGGAGCGATGATAACCAACTCCCCGTCTCTCAAGCCTATTTGGGTTCCGATACCTTTTAGAGAACCTTTAATAGATTGTGTTTCTTCCGAAAATTCTTTTGGATCCAAGAATCTTGTATACGGATCATTTAAGCTTGTGAGCATCGTCTCAATCGCTACATAAGCATCCTCTCTGGTTTTTAATTTGTTTTCGTAACGGTATCTCCATTTGGACCAGTCCTGCGAATTGTTTGTCGGGTCATAATATTTTTTATTAACAATTTTCCAAACATCATCATATAATTCGGCCGGAGTAGCGGCAAAGGCTGAACCTATGCTCATTAGTACCGCGGTCATTAATACTGTAGTTGCAAATCTTTTCATAAACCTCACTCCTTACATAGTCTAAAAAGAGCTCTTTCTATTATACTACACAATTTATTTTTGGATTTCAAATTTTTTAAAACTTCTTCAAATGTGCATAAGAGGCATCCATTGCTTTCTTGCCGAGTTTACCGAAATCAATCGTATACATTGTGCTGTCACCTATTTGTATAACATCAGCTATATGTCCGACACCGAGCTTTTCATGAAAAACTCTTTCGCCGACATTAAAGAAATACTGTGTCGCCGCATTTTTCAGCTCTTCACGGCTTTTCTGCTCTTCTGCCAGCTTGGCCTCTTCACGTTTTTTTTCTTCCATTTTGCGTTTTATTATATTATCTTCAAAAAACGCTTTTATTTTTTCATCTTCTTTTTGTTTGTTCACGGGACTTTTTTTAATAATTACCCTGGAAGGAGTCCTTTTCACGACATTAGTTGTCTTTTGCACTGAAGGCGCAACAAAGTCCCTGCCGAATCCGGCAGTGTTTTTTTGAGTTGCAGAATTACTTGTGTTGAAATCTCTGACAGGTCTTGCATAAACAGAATTCTCTTTTTTCGCGTATTCAGCGTAACCCTCACTGCTATATTTCCCGCTGCCATATTCATCCCCGCTATATTTACCCTTTGCATATTTACCCCCTCTGACGCTGTTAACGGCATTTGCAAAAGTACTTGTATACTCGGTATAGTCAGATTCTTCCTGTTCTAAAAGATTAGACGGAATCTCTCCAAGAAATCTGCTGGGTGAATAGTATTTGTATTCCCCCCACATCTGCCGGCGTTTCGCGGTTGTTAAATACAATTTTGTCTCGGCTCTTGTTACTCCCACATACATAAGCCTGCGCTCCTCTTCCAATTCGGATGCACTATTCGAACATCTGGCAGAAGGAAAAATCCCATCATCACATCCTGCAAGAAATACTATCGGGAATTCTAACCCTTTTGATGAATGAAGGGTCATAAGGGTTACGTTGTTTGCAATCTCATCCATTCCGTCAATATCCGATACAAGTGAAACCTGCGCCAAAAATTCTCCCAGAGTATTGTCCAACTCTTCAGGTTCAAATTCATTTGCAACATTCACCAATTCCTGCAAGTTTTCAATCCTGGTCACGTCCTCATCAGTACCGGAAGCTTGCAGTTCTCTCAAGTAACCGCTCTTTTCAAGGACAAGTCCCAAAAATTCCGGCAAAGAGTAACGGTTTTGGGCATCCTTGAGTTTTTCTATGAGGCCGCAAAAATCTTTTAGCTTTGAAGCGGTTCCTGACTTTATTGTCGAAATATTATCAACATCCGTTATTGCCGAATATAAGCTTATATCGTTCTCATCCGCATATTCCTGCAAATGTTTTAGCGTTGTTTCCCCTATTGCCCGCTTTGGAACATTTATAATACGCCTTAAAGACTGTGAGTCGTCATTGTTGTATATCAATTTTAAATAAGCAATTGCGTCTTTGATTTCTTTGCGGTCATAGAACTTAAGCCCGCCATAGATTCTGTAAGGTATTCCGGCTGCTATCAGAGCTTCTTCCAGTGCACGTGATTGCGCGTTGGTTCTGTATAACAGGGCAAATTGGTTATAATTTTCCGATGTGTCACGAATAGTCTTTACTATATAATTTGCTTCATCCGCTTCGTCTTGAGCCTCATACAAAGTAATTTTTTCTCCTTCCCCCTTCTGGGAATAAAGGACTTTATCCACACGTTCTTCATTATTTTCAATAATTGCATTAGCTGCGTTTAATATATTTGAGGTAGAACGATAGTTTTGTTCAAGCTTAACCAGTTTGGCACTCGGAAAATCATTCTGAAAATTCAAAATAATCCTGAAATCAGCACCGCGCCAACTGTAAATGGACTGGTCAACATCACCTACTACGCATAGTGAACGGGTTTGGGGTATGTCTTTTTGTAAATTAGTATATAACGCTTTTACAAGCTGATATTGAGCCTGGTTTGTATCCTGATATTCGTCCACAAGAATATGTTGAAATTTGTCGTAATATTTTTTCCGGACTTCCTTGTTTTGCTCAAGTAATTTAACACAAAGCATCAGCATATCGTCAAAATCTATTGCATTATTGTTATTCAGCGTATTTTCATAGAGTTCAAATACCTGTGCGATTTTTTGAGACTTATAGTCTCTTGCAAATGTTGCAACAGTATATGCATCCTGCATTTTGTTCTTTGCATTCGATATAACTGCCTTAATCAATTTGGGCTGGTAAATTTTATCATCGAGATTAAGCTTCTTAACAGCTTGTTTTATAACTGCAAGAGAGTCTGTTTCATCATATATGGTAAAATTTTTATCAAGTCTTTTTCCTGACTGAAATGCGTAATTTTCAATATCCTGCCGTAAAATCCTGCCGCAAATACTGTGAAAAGTCCCCACCCACATATATTTGACCACATTTTCACCCAGAATGGAAGCTAGTCGTTCTTTCATTTCTCTTGCAGCTTTGTTGGTGAAAGTTACCGCAAGAATTTTACCTGCAATTGCGCCCTGTTGAATCATATATGCGATTCTTGAAGTCAAAACCCTGGTTTTCCCGCTGCCCGCCCCTGCCAGCACAAGCAAAGCTCCCTGCGTTGTCTTAACTGCCTCTAACTGTTCCCTGTTAAGATTTTCCAAAAAATTTTCCATTCCCCTATTCCCAAATTCCCAATTTTGTGATATTATGTATCAGCATACACAAAATATATCCGAAAGACAATATACTTTAAAGGTGGTACAATGAACGATATTCTAAATTCTATTGAGGAAGATAAACAACCTTCCATTATGGTTCCTATGGGTGACATGGACACAGCAGACAGTTCGCCCGATACGGTAGACGAGCTTGCTATGGAATTAGCTACCATAAAGCAGCCCGCCAAAAGAATTGCAATTATCGGTTCAAGAAATTTAGCTATTACCCACCAACAAATGATTGAAATCCTTGCAACAGCACTTGTTCGTCAGGGAAACACTATTATCACCTCAGGCGGTTCCTGCGGAACAAATGCAGCCGCCATAAGAGGGGCAATGAAGTCAAATCCTGATAAATTAAAAGTTATACTTCCGCAAACCATCGGACAGCAGCCTTCTGACGTACAAGACCAGCTCATAGGCGTTCCCAATATAGTAGAACATGCCGACAGAGCTATGATGACACTGGCTGATGCTTCAAGAGTATGCAACAGAGAGATTATTGATGACTGTAATCAATTGATATGTTTTCTCTCTCACACCAGTAAAACCCTTCATACAGCCGTTGAATATGCTGAAGAAAATCACAAAGTCGTAACGGTGTTTTATCTGGATTAAAAATGACATCTGCTCATAAGGATTAAAGACTATGGATTTAATAAAACAGCTCACCGGCAAAAATCCGGCTGAGTACGAAAGTGCCGCAAAATTACTTGTTGACAATTCTGATGTCAACCTATTTGAAAAACTTGTTAAACAGGAAGATTTTTTATTTGATTTTGTAAAAAACAATGTTGCAAAACGTATCAAAAATGCCTGCAACAAAGATAATTATCTAAATCTTATGAATTTTTTGGATTACTATTCTCCATCATATGACACCGTTATTGCGGAGGTTTTATATGAATTCGGCGGAACAGAGCTTCTGCCGGAAATGAAAGAAGTTTTTCTAAACGGAAGCGAAGGCAACAAAGCCTATGCCGTTAAATACTTTTCATTTATTCCGGAAGAATATCTGACAGATTTAATACCGCTCGTCAGAACAACGGCAAAATCGGAGTTTGAACCGCTCTGCACAAATTCTATAGAGCTGCTTTCTTGTCTTAAAGACGAATTATCTAAACAGGAAGCCGTTGAAAACCTGCATTCTAATGACGAATTTAAGCAATATGATGCCGTAAAATTTCTTGTTACATATCAGGCCAAAGATACATTACAAGAGATTATTAATGTAATGAAAAAATCTACATTATCTGAAAATATTGCATCAGAAATTCCGTATTTGACTCCGCTCTCTGAATTATTAAAAGATGATTTAGATAACGGCATACTGGTTTTGTGTCATATAATAAATGCAATTCCCGAAATAATACCGCCAACGGCTGTGTTGGATTATAATCTGTACAGTATTTTTGAAGATTTATATCTGAATAACCTTACAAGTACATCTGCAACTCTTTTAAGACTCGCAAAAGAAAAATTTGCGGAACTTGCTTCCAATGAAGAATACCTCTTCGATTGTGATAAAAATACAAAAGAAGAAGTTTTTGCAATAGATAATCTGTTATGCGGAGTAAACGAACAAAAACTTAACAGCCTTTTATATGAAGAGCTCTATGATGAAAGCGATTTCGTCTTATTTGCGGTTGATTATGCGGACGAAATTGAAGAACTGGAAGCATTGCTGGACAGTTCTAACCAGACATTGATATTAAAAGTGCTTGAAATTTTAAAGAATAAAAATGCTCTAAAAATTTCACACAAAAACCTCGCTCTTGAAAAAATATCGGAACCCGGGCTCAAAAAAGTTGTCGAAGCCTTGTAAATTTAATCAACAACATAGGAATTATTACCGAGTTCTAAATTTTTGTTAAATTCTCTCACCAAATCAGACGATATCTTCCAGTTTATATTTCCGGAAGGATATTTAATATAATGCTTTGCAGAACACATTGCAGACACGTAGCAGGCATCCAAAACATTCATAAAAGATATATCAATGCTCATTGTTTCACAATGATATTTATCTATATAGTCGTTTATAAACCTGACAGCTTCCTGCGGACAATGAGTGTCAGGCACTAATGTATTTGTTTGGGGTAATAGTTGTAACATTTAAAATTCCTTAGCTATTATAGCTAACGGTAAAATTTTAAATTTGTTTAATATGTTTTAATAAAATACTGCAAACAGTTGAAATTTTATTGTATAATTTTCTCAAAAGGAGAGATTATATGACGAAACTTAATGCTTTAGACGCAGCAAAAAAAATTAAAATGCTGGTTTTGGATTGTGACGGTGTAATGACAGACGGCAGTGTCACATATGACGAAAACGGAGTTGAATATAAAACTTTTAATGTCAAAGACGGGCATGGTATCATTAGAATGAATAAATCCGGT
>CALUPJ010000099.1 GCA_944322555.1 Candidatus Gastranaerophilales bacterium
AAGGAAGCTGCAAGCACTACCTGAGCCGTAACACCCGTTTTATACCAACGTTCTTTATTTTGTGCCTTCTTTGTAGCCTTTTGTTGCTCCATAGCTTGAAGCATAAATACATCATCCATATTATTATCAGCAGGCATCTGCGGTGTATAACGGTTGTTATAACTCACGGCTGCCGTATCCGCTTTAAATCTTATATTGTTATTTATTTGATTTACCACACAAACCTCCCGGTTAGTTAATATAAAACAAGTATACTGAAAAAATTGCCTTATTTGTTACAATTCTTTATATTTTCCCTAAATCTTTTAACAATTTACCAAAATCGGCATCTGTAAAATTAAGTTCATGTTGTTTGTTTTTAATAGTGTTAAGGATGTCAACCAATTCAACTTTTGCATTGTCGCCTTTGACAGATGATGCCGCAGCATCATAGATAGAATCCAATGTCCTGAATGACACGTTATGTTCTGTCTTTGCAAGGAATTCAGACAAAAGTTTCAGTTCTTTACTGTCCGTTTTTAAGGCTTCGCTAACTAACGGACTGTCTTTGTAATGATATTTTATTGAATTTGCAATTTGTTCTTTCGTCGGCAAATCAACAAGAATTTTCTCGCTAAATCTGTCCAACATGGGTCTGTCCAGTTTTTTGCCGCCTAGTGTAACTCCTTTTTCCACATTAATAGGTAAATTCGTAGCACCAATAGTGATAATATTATCACGTTTTCCGAGTTTTTCGGTAAAACATTTTTTAAACTCATTGAGCATATCGTTAGAATGTTTAGCGCTCAAACTATCATCAACCATCATTACGGAATCAATTTCATCAATAAATACAAAGAATTTTTTATTCGGATTACTGTCTGCTTCTTTGCATATCATGTCTACTGCTTTATTCAAGTTACGTTCGCTGACGCTCTGGTATTCCGAACCTAAACTTGTTACATCAAGCGATGCAAATTTGGAATCAGGAAATTCTCTTGCGAGAGCTTTTGCGTAAGTTGTTTTTCCGGTTCCGGGAGGGCCGTATAATAAGACGGATTTAACCGGTTTCCCGCCTCTGGATTTTAAAGCTTGAGGATTTTCGATGCTGTTTTTAAATTTAATTGTAAATGTATTCAAGTTTTCCGGCAGAGCGAGTTCATCAATTTTGGCGGATTTACTTACATCAGACCAAATTGCTTTTAACTCGCTTTGTTTTTTCCCCATACCACCGTTTATTCTAAATGCAGCAATTACACTTGCAATAATAGCAAGCATTGCTCCGGCTTGGAGTCCGTACATTATATTTTGTTTTCTTTTTGCATTTTTCTGTTCTTTTTCAAGTTGTTGTTTTATGAACATGTCAATATCATTGCTTTGATTTACCGAGGCTCTAAAATGAACATTTCGGGGAATTTCTAATGAAGCTGAGCCATTATTTGCTACCGGATTTATTACACTCATACATACTCCTTACACTTGTACTTCTATCATGTATAAAACAAATTATTCCCGAAAATTGACCAATTGTTAAGAATTGTAAAATTTTCCTTAAAAACACTAAAGTTTTCGCTAAAAATGCCGATATACATGACAAAGGGACTAAATAAAGGAAATTAGAAAATGGGATTAGCCGTTTCACAAATCAGACTTTTAACATTAACAGCCCGTAAAGCCGACTGTGAAGAAGGTCTTGCTATTAATTCCATGAGGAAAATGGCTCTTACCCGTGAACAATCAGCTCTTGCAAAACTTTATCAAAGCAAACTGCAAGCCAAGCAGATTTCTTTCTATGCAAATGGCCAGTATAACAAAATTAATTATAACTACTTAATGGGATATGGTACAAATTATCTTCCCGTAACAAGCGGAACACAGCCGTTGAAAACAGAGAATTCAATGATTTTGACTGACTATAACGGTCAGGTAGTATTAAGTGATGCTTATGCAGGTGCAATTACGAAGGTTTTAGGCTCTTCGGCAATGGATGCTCGCGGAAGAGGCGGTACTTTCTCTGTTGATAAAATACCGGAAATTTTAGCTAATATAATAACGGGTTATTCGGCTGAAGATATAGCTGCTGTTATTAATAATCAAAAGCTTAATTGCGAAGTAGATGCTGTGAAACAAAACACTTTGACCGGAGAAGTTACAGGTTCTGCAACACTTGATGTGAGCGACAGCTTTACCGCACAGCTTCAAAAAGTAATAGATTTTTATTATCCGATATTTCAGGCTGCAGCGGCAAACGGTTGGACAACTGAATACAACAGAGAAATGGCAACAAATGATGATTATATCAGTGATGCAATCGTGAGCGGTTCGTTCCAGCTAGCAAAAGTTGAAGAGGATGGTAATTATGCTCCTGATACGTCTCTGACTTATTTTATAACCAGCGGCTTTGTAGAATCAAGGACGGATTCTGATGTCAGAGCAGAGATTACAGCCTGGTATGAAGCTGAAAAAGAAAGAATTTCAGAAAAAGAAGATTATTTAGATATTGATATGAACAATTTGTCAACAGAACTGGAAGCTATTAATGCAGAAATTCAATCGGTTAAATCTCTGGTAGATGATGCCGTTTCTGTATTTGAATGGGGTACTTCGGGCTAATTTACTGATTGACAATATAATAATTTTATTAGAAATTAATTTCCTTTATTTCCTTTTTCAATAAAAGACTTGCAATCCGCAGGTCCTTTTTTTTTATTAGAAAGACTATAGTGTGTATTTGGACGGAAAAATATCTTGTTTCCATTTTATATAGAAATATATTGCAAGAATAAAATAGACACCCCACATCAGAACAGTTGAATATACTTTTTCTCCTTCAAGTGCGATTTTTAGCCACATTACGAAAGACAGCCCGTTAACAATGAGCCATACAAGCCACTGTTCAATGCATCTTTTCACTGTCAAATACATTCCGGCAACCGAGAATACAGTTGTTATTCCGTCAATATAAGGGCTTTTATCTCCGCTTAAGATGAGTATAATAATTGATATAATTGCGGCTGAAAGAGTAATGAGAGCAAGTTTTATCAAATCTGATAAATTCAGACGGGTTTTAACAATCTCCTTTTTATCGGCTTTTAAATGTTTATTCCACCTGAAAAATCCCAGAACTTGCATAGGAATGTAATATCCGGCATAAAGAATCAGATTTCCCCAGAGTGCATTGTCAAAAGCAAGGTACCCGTATAGAGCCGAACCGGAAACTCCGAACAAATAACATACAGGCCTGCCTTTTCCTGCCATTATCGTATAAGTAATGCCAAAGAAGGCGGAAACTACTGCAATTATTGAATCTTTACAAAAAACGGCATTAAAAAAAAGTATCAAATATATCAAAAAAAGAGCAGAAATTTCAAAGAAATTTATTTTTTCCTGTTTCATTCTTATCATATTTATGTTATCTAATAAAAATAGATGAAAGTAAATTCTGACAGGGCTATCTCATTCAAAGGTTTTTATAATAATAAAGTTCTAAAAAAGGGATTGGAGTTCGCTTCGGATAACGGTGCGCTTTTTGCTGCAACAACGACGCTGATTCTTTCCGCGGTAGTGCGTCCTGCGTCGATATGGCTGGCGCCTCATACTGATAAAGAAAATAAAAAATTTGCCTGTGCAAAGTCTATTTCGTCAAGCGGTGCGGGTTTTCTTTTGACGCTTGCACTTTCGCTCCCTTTAAGTAAGGCAATCAGACGGATTGATAAAAACCCTAAAAAGTATTTGAAACCGGAGACAATAAAGAATTTGCGCGACAAAAACGAGCCGCTGGAGAATTCAAAGGGTTATACTTTTGCAACTCAGCTTTTCAAACTTGGAGTCGGGCTTGTAGTTGCGGCTCCGAAGGCTGTATTGACCTGTGCGGGTATGCCTTTTATTATGCACAGACTGTTTCATAAATCTAAACCGCAGCCGGCAAAACCGGATGCCCTGTCTTTTAAGGGGAAAGGTGAGGAAAAACTCGCCCGCGGTGTAGGAAGAATTCTTGATAAAAAAGGTATGCAAAAGTTTTCAAACAGATATAAAGATTCCAATTTCCCGATGCATATTATTGCGGGAACCGATATTATTAATACGGGGGCATTTATTCATGAAACATACAGAAGTGAAAAAATCGATGAAAACCGTAAAAAAGCTCTTATTTATAATGCAGGAATTTCGACCGCTTTGAGTATAATAAGCGGTTATATTTTTGACACTCTGCTGGACAAACCGGCAGAAAAATTAATAGAGAACTTTAAAAAAGCCAATCGCGGGCAGCCGAATTTGGAGAAACAGGTTGAAGGGATAAAAATTGCCAAACCGATATTGATTGTAGGCGGAATATATTATATGCTGATTCCTTTCATATCAACATTTTTGGCGGATATCGCGGACCATAATCCCAAACTGGATATTCCGCATAAAAAAAAACTTTCTAAATAGAAAATTTTTGTCAGGGTACAGAAGTAAATATCCGGAGTGTTTCTTTCTATATTTTAAGAATTCCGCTTATGGTTGTGCCGTAAGCTTAGCTTTATCCCCAGAATTTTAATTTGTTTACGCAAAATTCCGTCTTTGTAATCATTTTTTATTGAAAAAATATTTGCTGCAAAATTTTTTACGGTAAGTACGGATTTTTGAAGGCAATTGTACTCTTCGTTCGTTTCGGAGAGTTTAGAACTGAAAAACTCCTTTACTTTCGGCGTGAGCCATTCACTGCCGTCTGTGCAGATTCTGTTCCGAATATCTGCATATGTTAAATCTGAAAAATGCGTAATATCATCTAAAAGTAAGAAACCATGAGCATTATAACAATGAGGCTCTTTGCAGCCATAACCTACAGCCCGAAGTGTCAGCGGTTCATTGATATTTTTGTAAATATTACACAAGCTTTCGCCTTTGTAGCATTGTTTTATATCTCCGGATTTTATATCAAGACAGAAGCTTCGAACGCCGGCATAACAAAATTCTCTGCGTTTTTGATTGTACAGCGGGAGCTTGAATGTAAACATCGGAGAATCAAAACTGTCCCAGATTTTTTTGTATTCTTCTTTTGAATAATTTGTAAGAATGGGTGTCCCGGGTTTATTATCAGCTCTTGCTATTGTTATATGCGGCAGCGCTCCCCATTTTTGCATAGAAAGCTGTTTTATTTCATCAATATAAGGAACGAGTTCGTCTGAAGGAGTTATTTCAACAGTGAAAGAACATCCCGCATTGCGGACCTTGTCAATATTTTCACAGAATTTGTCCAGCCAATTCAGCCGCTTAAGTTCAAGATATTGAAATGAAAACTTAAAAAATAATCTTTCTAAAAGTTCTTTCGGAAATTCCAGTATTTCGTTTATACGCTGCGAAACAGTTCCGTTTGTTACGATTGCGGCATAATGACCTTCTTTTAAGCATTCCCGGACAATAGGCGTAATTTCGGGCGGAAGCATTGTCTCTCCGCCTCCGCAGAAGTTTAGGAAGCATGTACCGCCGAGACGCTCTTTAGATAATGCTTTAGCGATATGTTCCGGTGTATATTCAAAGATCGGAAGAGAAGCCGAAAATTTTCTCTGCTGGGTTATATAACAATAGTGACACCTGAGGTTACAGGTTGTTACCGGAATAAAACATTCTATAAAACGTTTGATTTTATCACTCACTATATATGCTTCCTTTCATAATCATAACGGCTTTTTATGCTGCCGTAATTAATAACAAAATCTCTTATATCGGTTGGTACTTGGGATGAAATTGTTTTAGACGTTTCAATATTGCCTGCTGCTTCTATTTCTTCCGGTAAATCTTCAAAGCGTACAAGTTTTATGTTATCAAATTGATGCTTGAGAGAATATGAGTAAACCGCTGAGATTTTGCCGTAAGAATTATCCAGTGCAAGAACTTTTTTACCCAATTTTACCGCTGCAATTGCTATATGCAGCCTGTCTGTTACAACAATATCAAACTTATCTATTGTTGAAAGAAATATCTTTGTAACAAGAAAGTCCAGTCCGGCATTATTCCATTGCTTACAGCTTAAGCTTGATAAATCAAGTCCATGAATTTCATGACCGGTACAAATAGCTTCATCATCATTACGCAAAAAATAACCGACTTTGTAATCCCCGATAGATGCCAGCATATCGGAAGCTCTTTTATATATCCTTTTATAAATTCTGAAAAGCTTATATAAATCCTGATTTTTTAGCTCTTGCAAACTGTCTCTGTCATAAAAGTCATTTGCAAAAATTCCTAAATCCGCGCCGACTGCCATATCATCCGCAAGATAGAATTTAGCTCTATTATTCAGTGACAGGCAATATTTATAACTTTTTTCTTCCCTGCAAAATACCGTAAACCGTTCATCTAACTTTTCTATTGCATCAGGACAGTTATAAAAGCTGGAGGGCAAAATAATACATTTGCGTAAATACGGAGACTCAAAAATATCAAAGAGCTTTTTATAGCTGTTTCTATATAAATCTACCCAGATACCTCCTCCGCCGTATACAAAGTTAAATGGTTTTTGATAAAGCCAGGGAGATGTGTTTCTATACACCTGATAATTGAAATTTTTTGCTTCAAAATACTGAAATTCAGATGCTGCAATCAAACAATCCCCTATATTACCGCTATTCGGAAGAAAATAAAATTTACCCAGTTCTTCCAGCTTTTCGGCAATAAGCGGATTGTTATTGCGGGTTTTATATACTATATTGTTGGAATTTTTAGGAAGCTTTAAAAAAGGTTTCAGAAGAGTTGAACTTAAATAATGTTTTTTCCCCTCTGTCCAAACCGGTATCCATAGTATACGCGTTACAAGCTCCCCCTTTTTTGTAACACTTCTGTTATAAACCGGCAGTGTGAATATGCGAATAACGGTATCATATTTTACAAACTTAGTATCAAAAATAAACCAGTATGGTTTTCTTGCAAATTTATGATAGCTGTTGGAATTTCGTAAGCAATTCAGCATCTGCTTATAATCTTTTTTGTTTTGTTTCAGATATTGTATTGCTTCTTTAACAACAGCTTTAAAATGCAATTTTTTCTTATTCGATTTTTCACTTAATTGCGAAGTTATTGCATTCGCACGAATTCTATATCTGATTCCGATTCTGTCCGGCATGCTGATTAGGGGGAATGAAAAAATCAGTTTTATGAAAAATCCTTCATCTTCAAACGCATAGTTTGAATTTATGAAATATAAAGAATTCCGGCGCAAAAAATCTGTTGAATACAATCTGCCCCAGGCAACAGCAGGTACGGAATTCAGCATATAACCCGCATTTTCAAAATTCACTTTTATTTTATTCTGCGGTACATAATCTAAATAATTGTTAAGTCCGCTGACTCTTTCCAGGACCTCTTTATCAGTGCTCTCTGTGAAAGCTTGACCTTTGGAGAAAATAATATCCGCTTTTGTATCCAGAGCTTTCTGATATAATTCTTTCAAAATATCCGGCATAAGACAGTCGTCTGAATCAAGAAAAAATACATATTCCCCGCCGGCATTATCCAAACCGGTATTTCTTGCCGGCCCCAGACCTTTATTATGCTCGTGATTAATTATTTTTATTCTCGGGTCTTTTCCGGCATATTCTTTCAGAATCTCAGGTGAATTATCCGTTGAACAGTCATTAATACAAAGTATTTCAATATCCTTACAACTCTGATTAATTACGCTTTCTAAACATTCGGCTAAATAGTTTTCCACATTGTACACGGGAATTATTACACTAATAATTGTCATTTTCTATATCTCACTAAAGGTACCAGTATTTCCATTCCTAACAATGTTATCATTTTATACTTTGTCCAGTTTTTATACAAGTTTTTTATAGAAAATATTTTTTCTTTGCCGTATGTTTTGTTTTTCTTTGAATATGCAATGTCTAAAATCTTTTTACGAATATGCTCGTCACTGCTTAAATATTTAAGTATTTTATCTTGAACTTTAAAGCTTGAAATAATTCTTTCTTCTCTTTTTGTTGTACTGGTATTAGAGATATATACCCTGTAGTCAAACAAAGCTTCCTGTATATTGGCAATTTTTAAAAACCCGGCAGTTCTGGCATATAAGTCATAATCTTCCGCACAAATTAAAGATTCATCGTAATAAAGATTATATTTTTCTATATGGGATTTTCTCATCAGGGGCAATGTTGTGCAGCAATCGGCCAGTAAATCTACAATACCGATAACTTCAGGCAGCCGGATAATCTTATTGTTAATCTTATACCATGTGCCCACTAAAGATATATCGGGATGTTTGTCTAAATAATCAACCATTTTTTC
Organism: Candidatus Gastranaerophilales bacterium; assembly: GCA_944322555.1. Classification (GTDB taxonomy): domain Bacteria; phylum Cyanobacteriota; class Vampirovibrionia; order Gastranaerophilales; family Gastranaerophilaceae; genus CAG-196. Next base: position 8,257 of record CALUPJ010000099.1, read on the forward strand.
TAATCTGGTATTGTAGTAAATATCATCAGAATCAACAATTGCGATATATTCACCTGCCGCAATTTTTATTGCATTGTTTCTTGATGCGGCTGCACCTGCATTGCTTTGTTTAAAATACTTTATTCTTTCATCTTTATAGGAAAGAATAACTTCTTCGGCATTATTTTCCGAACCGTCATTTACTATAATAAATTCGAAATCTTTATATGTCTGATTGAGAATACTTTCAACAGCTTTTCTTAAAAACTCTTCTTTGGTATTAAACACCGGCATTATGACAGATACTTCAGGCATTAAAATCTCTTTCAATATTATACATCAATACTTTTAATATTAAATTGATTAAATCTACCTGTCAAGTATATTTTGGGAAATAATTAAAACAAGCAATTAGATATTTGAAGAATTTATCGGTCTGATTATTAGTTTTTATTCCTTGTGTGTATCTGTAAAATTAATAATATGGAAAACATCAAAAAATTATTTGGGACAAGGCTACGCGAAATAAGAAAGATTAGTCAGATGACGCAGGCAGATCTTGCGGAATTGGTTGGAGTCGATCCAAAATATATCAGCAGGATAGAACTCGGAATTGCCTCACCTTCCTTTGAAATGATTACAAAACTTGCTGAAGCTTTTAAGTTAACACCTGATAGTCTTTTTAAGTTTTCGCATATAGAAACTAAAGAATCATTAATTAATCACATAAACAGAAAATTAATAACTTCAGATTTAGAAAAGGTAAAGCTTATATCTAAAATTATTGATGAAGTAATAATATAGGCAATTAAAGAGTAAATTCAATTTTTGCATATAGCGGAGCATCTCCCATCGGATGATTGCTAAATTGTTATGCTTACGTTATTCTAATAATGTGAGGAGAAAGCAATGACTGTAATAGATAAAATAAATGAAATTAATGATACTATAAAAGAAATTTTTGATTTTACACAGAAAAATGAAATAATAAAATCAGATTTTGATGAATATTTGTCAACAATAGGAGCCGGAAATATTTCGCTTAATCAAATGGAAAAAATATTTCTGCCGTATATTTTTGAAAGAAAAATCGGTGATAAATTTATCCTTGAAATGTTTAAAGAAGCAGCCGGCGGGAAGGATATAACGGAAAGTTTATTAAATGCACAAGCGTCCGTTTTTGAGATAAAAAAGATATTAAAAAACGGTTTTGAGCTGTATAATCTCATTAATGAAAAAACTTATACAGTTCTTTCACTTACAAAAATGACAAATTTCAGGGGAGTCTATGCCGGCCAGTATATTGTAGCGAGAATTTTTGAATTCAAAGGCGATTATTATGTAATCGAAATAACAAATGTTCTTTCCCATTCACAGAAAGAAGAAGCATATCGCTATGCGGTAATGAAACTTGTACATAATCCGAGGATGCTGTATTTTGATAATCCTGAAAAAGAAGAAGAAGTAAAAGATACCATAAAAGAAATGTATGGAAAATTTATAAAAACTTTTAACAAAGATATCATTCTCACTACAAATAAGCATGCCGATGATATTATAGGAGCCTTTAACGAGGGAGAGGAAATAGATTTGTCAGATAAAGGATGTGATATCGAATCCTGCAGATTTTTCCATGTAAAAGAACTGGATAATAATTATGGGAATTTTCTCGAAAACTCTATGGGCGGTTTTTCTTCACATAATGAAACTTATGATGTTGCAGTTATTTTTGATGAAAATAACGGATTATATGCAATACCTTTTTATCAAACTTTTTGTAAGATTTTTGAAGGTGAAAAAGTGGAAAATGCAAAAGCTTGCATTGAATACTTTTTAACTAACGACTCTATCCCTGACACGATTCTAAAACGCGTGGCAGAACAGTATCCAAATTTTACGGAACTCATAAATAACATTCTGGAAACAAATTATAATCTTGAAACGCTCCTGCAGACTTATAAACCGGAGTATCTGGAAAATAAAATCTACTCTTCTGCAACAATTCTATATTGTTCTAACGCTTTTTCAGAAATTTTTGAATATATATCGGAGCCTAAACAACAGGTTCCGGCAGCAAGCGCAAAGGTTGGCAGAAATGAGCCTTGTCCCTGCGGCAGCGGTAAAAAATACAAAAATTGCTGCGGGAAAAATAGCTGAATTTTGAGAAATATTTACGCTTGAATAAGTTTTTTTATTTTTTTCAAATCCTCAAGCATTAAATATCTCGGGCTGCCTTCTTCAAGAGAATGATATCTCAAAAGATATGACGGATGGAAAATCGGAATACATTTCCTTTTTTCTCCGCCGATTTCAAGTTCCAGAATTTCACCCCTGATTTTAGAGATGGGTATTTTTTTATCATAAAAAGATTTTAATGCCGTTGCTCCGCAAAATATCAATACTTTAGGGTCGATTATTTCTATTTGCTTCAAAAGATAATTTTCGCAAGCTTTT
>CALUPJ010000100.1 GCA_944322555.1 Candidatus Gastranaerophilales bacterium
AAATTTGGATGGACATTTGCCGGATAAAGTTAAAGAAAAGCGTGCCTCAATAATCAAAAAAATTTCTGTAGATAAATATAAGAAATTTTTAGAAGCAAATATAGGCAAACCTGCCGAAGTACTTATAGAAAAACATCTTGATAAAGAAGGTAAATATAAGGGAGTAACCAGGAACTATCTTACTGTAAGGCTTGAAGAGGGAGAGTTTAATACTTTAAAAAATGTTATTTTGACAAAAGATTTACTAGTAAATTAGTTTATGATAATATAAATAAATATTGGAGCAGAAAAATTATGATTACAATAAAAGATGTGGAACACGTAGCAAAATTGGCTCGTTTGGAATTAACGGAAGAAGAAAAGGAAAAATTCACAAAGCAGTTGGGCGATGTTTTGAAACATGTTGACGCTATGAATGAAGTTGATACTTCTAATGTTGAACCAATGGCACATGCAATTGATTTTGTGAATGTTATGAGAGACGATAAAGTCTATTACGAACAAACAAAAGAAGAACTTATGAAGAATGCGCCCGATGAAGAAAACGGATTCTTTAGAGTTCCTAAGATTAATTAATCGGATTAAAAGGGGCTAATAGCCCCTTATTTATTATTAAGTTTATTAAGGAGTTTAAAAATATGACAAAATATATTTTTATAACAGGCGGTGTTGTAAGTTCTCTGGGTAAAGGTATAATAGGTGCTTCCTTAGGGAAATTATTAAGAGCAAGAGGTTTTTCCGTTGCAATACAAAAATTTGATCCTTATATAAACGTTGATCCCGGTACAATGAGTCCGTTTCAACATGGAGAGGTTTTTGTTACGGATGACGGGGCTGAGACGGATTTGGATTTGGGGCATTACGAACGTTTTATCGACACAAATTTTTCGCAGTTGAGTAACGTTACTTCGGGCAGCGTTTATCAAACGGTTATAACAAAAGAACGCAGAGGAGATTATTTGGGAGCAACTGTGCAAGTAATTCCTCATATCACAAACGAGATTAAATCAAGATTGGTAAAAGCCCAAAAATATTTCAAGCCTGATTTTCAGATTATAGAGATAGGCGGAACCATTGGTGACATTGAAGGTTTGCCGTTTATTGAGTCTATACGCCAATTCAAAACTGAAGTCGGTATCGGGAATGCCATTAATATTCATTGTACATTGTTACCGTACCTTTCGACATCCGGCGAATTAAAAACAAAACCCTCTCAGCACAGTGTACAAGTACTAAGAAGCTACGGTCTGCAGCCGGAGATTCTTGTATGCAGGACATCAAAACCTATACCGAAAACCGAAAAAGAAAAACTTGCTCTCTTCTGTTCGGTAGCAAAAGAGGCTGTAATTGAATGCAGAGACATGAAAAGTATTTACGAAGTTCCGCTTGCTCTGGAAGAGCAAAAGTTTGCGGATGTAGTTCTAAAACTTTTACAGGTTCCTGACCGAAAAGCAAATTTGACAAATTGGCGTGAATTGGTTGAGAAAATTAATCATCCAAGAGGCAGTGTAAAAATTGCTATTGCAGGAAAATACACAAAACTTTCCGATGCTTATATTTCCGTTGTGGAATCTATCAAACATGCGGGATACTCTGACAATGTTAAAACTGAAATAAAGTGGATAAATTCAGAAGATTGTCTTGATGAAAAACAATGCAAAGAATTAATGAAAGATGTTGACGGAGTAATTGTTCCCGGCGGATTTGGCGTAAGAGGGATTGAAGGAAAATTAAATGTAATAAAATATGCCCGCGAAAATAATGTCCCTTTCCTCGGGATATGTCTCGGCATGCAGTGTGCGGTAATTGAGTATGCAAGAAATGTTGCAGGACTTAAAGGTGCAAATTCTGCCGAATTTGATGAAAATGCAACAAATCCTGTTATTGATTTAATGACGGAACAGAAAAACATTAAGGGGTACGGAGGAACAATGAGACTCGGTGCATACGACTGCCACCTAAAAAAAGGAACCAAGGCTCATGAAGCCTATGGAACAAATAAAATTTCGGAACGGCACCGGCACAGATATGAAGTTAATACGGACTATATTGAACAACTTAAAAAAGCGGGACTTGTTTTTTCGGGAATGTCTCCTGACGGAATGCTTTCGGAAATAATTGAACTGCCCGGCCCGGATTGGTTTGTAGCATGCCAGTTCCACCCGGAATTTAAATCTCGCCCGGAAAGACCTCATCCGCTGTTTAAAGGACTTATAGATGCTGTAATTAAACAAAAAACTAAAAGTTAGAGGTAGTAGTTTTGCGGAGTTTGCTCTGTGTTTATGTAAAAACAAAAATCTGTTAAAAACAGAGATGGAATTTCTTATTCGAATATTAGAAACTATTTTTTAGCAATAATGTTCTGAAACATTTTATTATCAGGGGCATTATTGCTAAGCTTTATAAGCTTTTCCAATGCAAACTTAAGCATATTACCTTTTTGTTCACTTTGTATTATCACAACTTTGTCCATCTTTAGATCTGACATTGTTTTGGGAACTATGACGCTGTTCTTTTGTGAAAATCTTGCAAAAGATACAAACGGCTTGCCGTTATTTTCACCGACATCTACTCTTATTCTGCGTTGTAAATAAAATTTATCAATATTTTTTCTTGCCAGATTAAGTTTGTCAAATTTGTTATGTTCTATCGCATATTCTGTAACTAATTTAAGAGATTCGCTGTTTAAAAATTTTGCTTGAAAGTTAGGCGTATTATTTACATGTCGGATTTGCATATTTGTCGGCTCCTTTTTTATAGAAAAAACCGTAAATATTTTTTTTGTTAGCTTAATTTCAGAAAGGCTTCGATTTTGGCTCTGATAGAATTGGATGCATAATCGTCAATATCGATATAAAGTCCGTTATACTTATCAGCCAAGTATTTTGCAAGTTGAGCCTTTGCACAGAATGCTTGTGCATAAAATACCGTCGGAACATTTTCATCCACATACATTTCCAAATCCAAATCTGCCGGAGTCCCCGCCTCAACACATCTCGTCCAGCCATAAACACGTGTTGTATCGGGGAATAGTTTCAAAATATCCAAATCATTCGGCGGAACTCCCCAAAATCCGGGAGTAAATGCAGAAGATTTATCATCTTGCGTATTTGGGGAAATCAAACCTGACAAAATTCTCGTTTTTGCGGTTTCTAAAATTTCTGGATTAATTATGCCCGCCGTGATTGTTGTAATTTTATCATACAATGGCATATTACTGTCGCAAATTATAACTTCTCTTTTGGGTTCCAGTTTTTCATAGATTGTCTGAATAACATTAAACCCCATATCCATAAGGATTCTAGACGCAAACCAACCGCTGTCGCACTTATCTTTACCGATTGGTGCGACAATTAAATCAGGTTTTAAGTAAACAGAATTATCAATAATATTTCTTATAATTTTACAATATGATTCCGGCAAAATACTTGTCTTTGGATAATAAAAATCGATATCCAAATCAATCCATTCGGCGTTTGGGTAATCTTTCTTAACTTTTTCGACTATATCGGGGTCGGGATAACCCCAGAACCCGATTTTTGCTATACTAACCATATTCTAATATTACAATAAAAAAGGAGAATTTGATTATGTTAAAACAAAATGATACAATAGGGGTAAATGGAGGAGTAGGGGTAAATAGGAGAGAAATACAAATAAACTCTATTTACAGACCTAATATAGCGGAGGATTGGAAAATGAACGAGAATATACAAATCAAAGAAGTTGACGGAGCGGATATAGTTCAGTATAAGCCGTCAGGTGTTTGTTGCAAATTAATGCAAATGAGAATAAAAAATGACA
>CALUPJ010000101.1 GCA_944322555.1 Candidatus Gastranaerophilales bacterium
ATTTAAAGCTCTGTCGTCTTCTCTGTGTGCCAACCGTTCCATCAGTTCACATATCCTTTGTTTATTATACTTTATTAATGCCACATGGGGAAAATTTTATAACACTTTTACAATTACTTCGTTACAATTTGTTACAAAAAGAACGCAGACTGCCGGTGTTAATTATGAATTTAAGCGTCAAAATAAAACCGGACAGTAATTATATACTGCCCGATTGTTTTATTTTATATAAGATTAAATCCTAAGATTTTATTAACAGGCTTGCGCCGATTACCCCCGCAGTATTTCCCAATTGTGCGGGAACAACCTCTACTTCGCGCTGAATTGTCATTGCACGTTTTGCAATGGTTTCTCTAATCGGATTTAATAAAATATCACCAGCATCTGCAACGCCGCCGCCGATAATAATCTTTTCGGGATTAAGAAGGTTAACAACGCTTGTTAAGCCCATTCCGATATATTCTCCCATTATTCTGAAGATTTGTTTGGCAACCGGATCACCTTCTTTCGCAGCAACGGCCACTATATACGGAGTAATATCCGGATTTGCAAGCTCTCTGTATTTAGTGGATTTTCCGCCTCTTATATACTCTTCCGCCATAGCAACAATACTCGGGCCTGAAGCGTATGCTTCCAGACACCCTCTGTCGCCGCAGCCGCACAGTGGGCCGCCTTCCATATTTAATTTTATATGTCCGATTTCGCCTGCAGCATTATGTGCGCCTCTTACCAGTTTTCCGTTTATAACAAGACCAGAACCGATACCCGTTCCTACTGTTATACAAATAAGATTTTCACATCCTACACCGGCTCCATAGTTTAATTCTCCCAGAGCAGCCGTCCTTACGTCATTATCAACCCGTGTGGGGATGCCGAATTCTTTTTCCATTATGCTTGCTATCGGAACGTCAACCCAGCCCGGAATATTCGGGGCAAGTCTTACAACACCTTTTTTGCAGTCTATCTGACCGGGAAAGCCGAAACCGATTGCTTCTATATCGGAAGATTTTAGTTTCGTTTCCTTCAGCAGGTCTCTTATTGCATCTTTCATGCTGTTTATTGTATATTCATACCCCATCTCCGCACGAGTGGGTATTGAATTTGAGTAAATAATTTTACCTTTATCGCTTACAAGAGCGATTTTGACATTGGTTCCGCCAACATCAACTCCGATTCTCTGTGCCATTTATAATTCTCCTTCCTGTCTATAATTTATCATAAAGATAAGTTTTGTGCTAGAATTGGGGTATGAAATATAAATGGCTTAACCGAAAATACAATGAGAAGCTGATAGTTTTTTTTAACGGCTGGGGGATGGATGAAAGTGTAGTAAAGCATTTGAAGCCTGAAGATTATGATGTAATAATGTTTTATGACTACAACTCCTTAGATTGTAATATAGATTTGGTTAATTATAAGGAAAAATATCTGGTTGCCTGGTCTATGGGTGTTATGACCGCAACTTTGTTTGATTTCGGTTACAAGAGTAAAACGGCCGTAAACGGGACTTTAAAGCCGGTTGATAACGAGTTTGGTATCCCCGTAAAAGTCTATGATTTAACTTTGAAACATTTAAATCCCGAAAAGTTTATGCAAAATATGTTTTTGCCAGGGGAAAAAATTCCGGAAATAAATCGTGATTTCGAAAATCAAAAAAACGAGCTTGCCGCGCTTAAAACTTATAAAGCAAACGGGAATTTCAGATATGAAAGAGTGATAATAAGCAGCAGCGATAAGATAATTCCCGTAAAAAACCAGATAAGATACTGGGGAATTAATGCAAATCTGGAAAGCGGACACTGTCCTTTTTATAAATTTTCTTTTTGGAGCGAACTTTTATGAACAAGGCTTTGATAAGAGAAAGATTTGCCCGAAATTTGAAGAGCTATAACCAAAATGCCAAAATTCAAAACAAAATGGCTCAAAGGCTGATTTCTTTTTCAGATAAAAATGATTATGAAAAAATTTTTGAAATAGGGTGCGGTACGGGCCTTTTGACGGAAAAAGCAGTAAAGGCTTTGAACTTTAAAATATATGATGCCGTTGATATTATAGAAGCATGCAGAGAATATACGGAACCGTTAGATGACAGAATAGAGTTTCGTTGTCTTGATATTGAATCCGTGAATGTTTTTGAAGATAAATACGATTTAATAATATCAAATGCCGTTTTTCAGTGGTTTGAAAATGTGGAAGATATAATAAACAAGCTTATGCAGACTCTTAATCCTGGAGGAGTATTGTTATTTTCAACTTTCGGAAAAGAAAATTTCCGCCAAATCAAAAATGTGACGGGCAAAACTTTGAATTATAAATCAAAAGAAGATTTTGATGTTATTCTGAAAAAATTTCCGCATAAGATAGAAGAAGAGATATGCGAGCTTTCATTTGAAAAACCGGTTGAGGTTTTAAAACATTTGAAACTGACCGGCGTAAATTCTCTTGAATCACAGGCATGGACAAAATCCGATATGTTTAAATTTGAAAAAGAATATAACAGTACCTGCTCCGGCAGACCAATCCTGACCTACAACCCTATATATATAAAGATTTTAAACTGTCCAAAATAGGACAGGCGGTTAATATAAACAGTTAGAAATTTATTATAGAATACAACTATTGTTACAACCAATTGAGGTTTTAATGGAATTTGTCCGTATTAATGATTTTTTGCATTCGAAGGAACGCTTTTTTATTAACCACTATCAAATTGAGGCTCTGCTTGAAAATATTCCGCAAATTATTTATATGAAAGATTATGACGGAAATTATATTACGGGAACAAAACATGCCCGCAAATTCGTGGAGAAAGGTATTGATGTCCTGCATGGAATAAAACTTGATTTTCCGCAGATGAAAAAGACAAATTCCGCAGAAGACAGATTTGTCGTAGAAAATAACAAGATTGTTTCGACGGAGAGAGAAATCAATGATATAAACGGAAGCAACCACTGGTATTCAATATATAAAGCACCGATTCATGATTTTGACAACAACGTAATAGGTCTTGTCGTAATGGTTAACAATAATGACGAATCTAAGCTTTTAAACGCGCAGAGGGAAACATTCGTCGCTTCTCTCGGGCATGATTTAAAGAACCCGACTTTAGCACAAATAAGAGCGGTTGAATTACTTTTGAAAGGTAATTTTGGAGAAATCCCGACGGAACAGCGTCCGATTTTGGAAATGGTTTTGGATTCCTGCCGTTATATGAATGCCATGCTGGCTTCACTGCTCGCAACTTACAGAAACGAAAAAGGTGTTGTAAAGCTTCATTATGAAGAATTATCTCTTGAAGATCTGGCATGTGAATGTGTTGACGAGATGATTTATTATGCAAAAGACAAAGAAGTCGAAATCTATATAGAAAAAGAGCGTTCCTCTTCTAAAATTTTTGCGGATAAGGTTCAAATCAAGCGTGTTATTATGAACCTGTTGTCAAACGGTATAAAATATGCTTATAAAAATTCCAAGCTGCAAATTTCTTTATATAATGAAAATAATTATACCTGTTTTAAATTTGAAAATAACAGTCCGTATATTCCCAGAGATAAGCAGGAGGCTATTTTTGCCAGATATGTTTCTTATGCGGAAGCACACAAAGAACTTGGTATCGGACTCGGATTGTATTCTTCGCAAAAAATTATAGAGGCGCATGACGGTAAGATTTTTGTGGAAAGTTTTAAAGATAACAGAAATATTTTCGGGTTTAAGCTTCCGAATAATATTGCCGATAAAGAAAAGGTTCGCACTGTTACTTTTTAGAAAGTTCTGTTATAATTTCCAGCAGTTTATTTACCATTAAATCTTCGTATTTTTGTGCATTTTCTTTGCTGTCAGCCTCAAATCTAAGTGTAAATACCGGTTCCGTATTACTCTGCCTTATAAGTGCAAAACCTTTTTCAAACACGATTCTCATACCGTCAAGAGTAATTATATCTTTTATTCCGGTTCCAAAGAAATTCGGCTCGGTTGCGATAACTTTTTGAAACTCATCTAATGTTTGAGCTTTTAGTGAATTTGGACAGGGCAGACGAACTTCCGATGAACAATACATAGCTTTAAATGGCTTAAGCATATCGGTAATTCTGAAATTCGGATTTTCTCTCTTTTTCTTGGCGACAATTTCAATAATTCTGCATCCTGCATAAATTGCGTCATCAAATCCGTAATACCTGTCCTTGAAGAAAGTATGCCCGCTCATTTCACCTGCAAGAACGGCACCTGTTTCTCTCATTTTTGACTTGATATAACCGTGTCCTGTCTTACACATAACGGCAATTCCGCCACGCTCATTTATCGTATCATAAAGTACCTGCGAACATTTAACCTCTGACACGATTACGGGCTTAATTCCTTTTGCATTATATTCTTTGATAACGTCTTCCGCATAAATAAGAAGAAGTTTATCCCCGGTCATAGAGTTTCCGTCAGAGTCAATAACTCCTATTCTGTCACTGTCTCCGTCAAATGCAATTCCCAGATCTGCTTTATTTGCGATGACGGCTTTTTTAATGTCGGTCAAAGTTTTTTCATCGCTGGGATTCGGGTGATGATGCGGAAATCTTCCGTCTGGCATTGAATAAAGTTCAACAACTTCACAGCCTAAAGCCCTGTATAATTTCGGAGCAACTACGCCACCGGTTGCATTGGCACTGTCTACTACAACTTTGATACCTTCGCCTATGCGCCCGAAACGTTTTTTCATATCTTCTATATAATCCGGAATTAAATCATATTCATTCAAAACCCCGAACGGAACAGGCGGAATTGCAAGTCTGTATTCTTCCATTGTAAGTTCTTTTACTTCCTTAATCTGCTCCTCATCCAACGATTGTTTGGCATAAGTCATTTTCATGCCGTTATATTGGCTCGGGTTATGACTTGCCGTTATAATCATTGCTCCGGTAACCGGCATGTATTTGGTCATAAATGGCGGAAGCCCGGCAACTTCGGAATAATATCCCAACGGTGTCGGGGCAAGCCCCATATCAACAACATTTGCACCGCATGAGCGAACACCTTCAATCAGCGATTTGGAAAGTGACGGCGAATGAAGTCTTGCATCACGGCATACGCTTATCCATATTTCGGAAGGAAGTTTTTTTGTTTTGTTAACCAGAAACTGAACGAAGCCGCGTCCTGTATAATAGAAAAGTTCTTCCGTTATATCATCACCATAAATTCCTCTTATATCATTCTTTCCGAAAGCTGATTCTTTTAACATATCTCCTCCTGCTTATAGTAAAATAATAGCATGAATAAATGTAAAAACGGATTATTTTTTATCTTGCCCGCATTAATCGGGACGTTTATTTTTATAATAATTCCTATTTTTTGCTCTTTTGCATTGAGTTTTGCGGATTGGGATTTGTTAAGCGAAATAAAATTTGTCGGATTTGATAATTACAGAGCCGTTTTATCGGAAAAAGAGTTTTTGCAGATTCTTTTTAATACGCTGGTTTATGCTGTTTCTACTACGCTTTTTTCCGTATTAATACCGCTTTTTATTGCATCTGCCTTAAATACAAAAATAAGAGGAAGCGAGGTTTTTAAAACCGTTTATTTTCTTCCTTTTATAACCCCTGCTGTTGTAATTGCAATTGTTTGGTCGTGGATTTTTGATCCTAATATCGGTGCAGTAAATACTCTTTTTCGTACACATTTGAACTGGTTGTTTGATACACGGCTTGCAATGCCCGTATTAATATTTGTATCGGTTTGGAAGTTAATCGGATATAATGTCGTTTTGTTCCTGACCGGTTTTGCTTCAATAAATCCGGATATATATGAAGCATCAAAAATTGATGGAGCGGGAAGCCGGGAAATATTTACGGAAATTACGCTTCCGCTTTTAAAACCGACAATATTTTTCGTAACCCTCGTAACAACTATTTCCTGTTTTCAGGTTTTTGACCTGATTTATGTTATGACTTCGGGCGGGCCTGAAAATGCAACAAATATTATTGTATATTCAATTTATAAATACGCATTTGAATATTTTGACATCGGAAAATCCTGTGCACTTGCGTATATTTTATTTTTTATTGTTCTTTTGCTTGCTATTTTACAAAGAAAGTTTGCCAAATAGTTTTTCAAATTCGGGAAAAGATATTTTTGTCCATTCAAACCCGTTTATAGCAATCTCTTCTTTTGAAATAAGTCCTGCAATGTAAAGACTCATTGCAAGTCTGTGATCGTGATGACTTTCAAGTTCACATCCGCCTGCCGGTTTTCCCCCGCCCTGTACCGTAAATCCGTCCTCTTGTTCTTGTATACTAATACCAAGCTTGGAAAGCTCTGAAACAAGGCACTTAATCCTGTCGGATTCTTTATTTCTCAAATCTCCGGCATTTTTAACAACCGTTTCTCCGTCAGCCTGTGATGCCAGAACTGCAATAACGGGAAGTTCATCTATAAGACGCGGAATATCTTCACCTTCTATAATGCAGGGTTTTAAATTCTCAGTATACCGTACTCTTATATCACCGATTTTTTCTCCGGATAAAATTCGTTCGTTTTGAATTTCAATGTCTCCGCCCATTCTTTTTACAATATCAATAATTCCGGTTCTTGTGAGATTAAGTCCCGTATTTTTTATAATGAAATCCGAGCCTTCGACAATTAGGCCGGCTGTTATGAAAAATGCGGCAGACGAAATATCACCTGCTATATCTATATCTTTTGCGGTTAATTTTGAAGGGTGCAGAATGATTTTGTTCTCTTCAATTTTTATATCAGCACCCATATATTTAAAAAGATTTTCCGTATGGTTTCTGGAAGGATAGATTTCGCTGTAAGTTGTAACACCTTCCGCATTAAGTCCGGCAAGTAAAATACAAGATTTAACCTGCGCACTGGCAAGATTTGAAGCATAATTTATCCCGTGCAATTTACGACCGTCAATTACTAACGGTGCATGACCGTCTGTTGAAGTTATGTTTGCACCCACTAGTTCCAGCGGTTCAATAATCCTTTTCATAGGTCGTTTTGAGAGGCTCTCGTCACCGGTAAGAATTGTTCTGAAAGTTTGTCCTGCTAAAATACCTGCAGCGAGGCGCATTGTAGTTCCGGAATTACCGCAAAAACAAGGATGCGGATATATTGAATGCCGATGTGTTTCATGTAAACGTACAGAATATGATGAAAAATTCTGGGGACGGAGGATTCCGTCGGAAGAAATTTTCAGAGTTGTCTTGTCTGTATATTCTATTTTTGTTCCGAAAGATTTAAATAAATTAAGGGTTGAAATGCAGTCTGCACCGTTAGAAAAGTTTCTTATTACGCATTCTCCCTCTGCAATTGAAGAAAACATTACTGCACGATGTGAGATGGATTTATCGGCAGGAATTATGATTTCTCCTTTTAAAGGCGTTTTAGCCTTTTTTACAACTTTTATCAAATTTCGCACCTCAAAAATTTAAAAAATATTTATCCGGTTTTATCTTGTATATCAAAGCGTATTTTATACTTGTTCAACTTCAAGATTTTTATCAACCTTATCTTTTAAAACTGACTCAACAAATGATTTTAATGTCATTGTTGCATTTTTACACCCGCTGCACATGCCTGTCAATTTAACTTTTACTTTATTTCCTTCTACATCAACAAGCTCAACATCTCCTCCGTCTTTCTGAAGTTGGGGAGAAATTTGCTGGTCAATAACTTTGCTGATTTTCAAAATCTTCTGTGTAGGTGTAAGCTCTGTTATCTGGCCTTCTTTTCTGTAATAGGTTTCAAGCATATCCTTAATTATACCTTTGCACCTGCCGCAGGCTCCTCCGGCTTTTGTATAATTCGTAACTTCATCTACCGTCTTAAGTCCGTTTATTTTAATAGCTTCCCAAATCTGGTTTTCAGTTACGTTAAAGCAGGTGCAGACAATTTTTTCTCCGCTTTTTGTGAGCCCTTCTTCCATTGCGATAACATCTTCTCCGTAATATTTTTTTATTGCATCCTCCAGAGCTTCGTGTCCCATTACCGAACAGTGCATTTTTTCCTGCGGAAGGCCGTCTAGTTCTTCGGCAATATCTTTGTTTGTAATTTTTGCAGCTTCATCAATGGTTTTTCCGATAATCATTTCTGTTAAAATGCTTGATGAAGCAACTGCGGAACCGCAGCCGAATGTCTGGAATTTGGCATCTTTAATAACCTTACCGTCAAGTTTTATATATAATTTTAAAGAATCACCGCAGGCCAGCGAACCCGCTTCGCCAATTAAATCCGCATCATCAATTTTCCCGACATTTCTGGGATTTCTGTAATGATCCAGTACCTTCTCCGAATATTCCCACATGATATATTTCCCCTTTTTGAAGTTGAATTTTTACAACATTATTTTACTACAAAAAGAGGAAATAAGAATTTTGTAACTAAGAATACGGAATTTTTCAAATTTGATAAATTCTTGAAATTTTTCTTATTTGGCCTAAGGTATATGAATTTTTACAAATATTTACAAAACAGCAATTTTTTACTTTTAAAAAACTTTATTATATAAAAGGGAAATTAGTAAGGAAATAAGATGATAAAGCTGGGTACATCTATTTATAATGCGATAAAACGGAGCCGTCCTATATTGAAAGACGGCAGTTCCTGTATAAATCCCGGACAAAAACTTTCTCTTTCTAATCCGTATCTTCTTGAAGTTTTACCTGAAAACGAGCTTAAATCTTTTAGCTGGATAGAAGGTAAAAAACTTTCAACAGTCAGTAGAATTTTAGACAGAGCAGATTCGGCAAAAGTTTTAAAACGCTATAATGCTTTATGCGCAAAATATAAAGTTACGGGTTTTAATGATGCGGAATTACAAGGTTTATATAAGAAAGCTTTCGCCGGCGGTAAAGTCCCGAAAGACCCTAATCTTGATGCATTTGTGTTTTTAAATAATTTAGATACAAAAATAGCGTCGAAATTTGATGCTCATGGCATTACCAAAATTTCTGTTCCTGATCAATTAAAACAGCTAAACAAGATTCTAACCAGAGGTATTGATAAAGATAAAAAATTTTATACAGCTCCCCTTGCTGTAGAATGCCCCGCAGGAGCAGGGGCCGGCCTCGGTACTGCAGGCGGTCATGCAACGCGTGACGGTTCATTTATTCTGGTGAGCGGAAAATCCAAAATGCTGGCAGAAGACGGTATTGAAACCGTCATTGTAAATGATGCTTATTATAAGATTATTGATGATTTAAAACAAAAATTCCCGCAAGTAAAATTTATAAGAGCAGATAAAGCAGCAGATTATTTTAATAAAATGTAATTAATTTTTTAATCTGTTTTCTTCTTGTTTAAGGAATTCACAGTCGGCTTCAAGCCTTTTATCTTCCATTGCATCAATAAGTTCTTCAATATTCTTAATTTGCCCCAGTTCAAATCCGACTTCCGCAAACAGAACACAATCATTACAGAGTCTGTATCCGCCGTATTGCACTGAACCCGCAAGAGATTTAACTCCGCCGCAGGCATCACAGGTAAAAAACTCATTCTCGCAGTCGGGGTTTTCTTCTATATCATCAAGCCGCATTTGCTCGACTACCAATTGCATCTCTTTTACAACTTCTTCTTTTGATTTCAATTTCTATTCCTCCACAAGAGCTTTCATCTCTTTGACAGCTTGTTCCAGCCCGACAAATATCGAGCGGGAAATTATTGAATGTCCGATATTTAGTTCTGTTAAGTTGGGAATTTCATGCATCCGGCTTACGTTTTGATAATTTAATCCGTGTCCGGCATTAACTTTTAGACCGAAATTCCGTGCAAAAACGGAAGCTCCTTTGAGTTCTTCAAATATCTTTTCTTCATCAGCAGTTCCGAATGCTTCCGCATATCTTCCGGTATGGAGTTCTATAAAAGGTGCTCCCGTTTTAGATACAGCGGATATTTGCCGAACATCCGCGTCTATAAAGAAACTTACCTCTATATTTTTAGCCAGAAGAGGTTTTACAAATTCAATGGCATAATCAAGCTGTCCCGCTACATCAAGTCCTCCTTCTGTAGTAACTTCCTGCCTTTTTTCGGGCACTAGACATACTGCATGAGGTCTTAAACGTAATGCGATTTCCTGCATCTCTTTTGTCATTGCCATTTCCAAATTTAGCCGTACTCTCGGAAGCATACGAATTGCCTCTACATCCTCATCCTTTATATGACGCCTGTCCTCTCTTAAATGAGTTGTAATTGAAGCCACAGCACATTCTTTGCATATCCTTGCAGCGGTCAAAACATCCGGCTCCACACCGCCTCGTGCGTTTCTGAGAGTTGCAACATGATCTATATTTACACCTAAAAGCATTATTCACTCCTTAAATTTTTTATCTTATTAATCTTCAATAAAGCCGTATACGTAGGCAATATTGTAATACTATTATCTGCCGTTTTGCCCGTATATTC
Organism: Candidatus Gastranaerophilales bacterium; assembly: GCA_944322555.1. GTDB lineage: Bacteria > Cyanobacteriota > Vampirovibrionia > Gastranaerophilales > Gastranaerophilaceae > CAG-196. The sequence continues at coordinate 10,393 of CALUPJ010000101.1, forward strand.
AACTGCTTTTTTTATATCTTTTATGATTTTAATTTTTTCAACCCCCGCATACTTAAGCCTTAAAGCCATATCCTCGGCTCTTGTACCTGATACAACAATCTCTTTTTCTGCACCGCACAAAAATTCAAATTCCGCATCCCAAAGCCAAGACACGTCCCTGCCGTCAGCATAATTATCATTGATAACGATAAGAATATTTGACTCCTTATCAACGGTTTTTAAAACCTCATTGGCTCCTATCGGGTTTTTAATAAGTTGAATAAGAACCCTCTTGCCGTTCAAATTTTTAATTTCACTTCTCCCGAATGCAACGCAAAAAGAGGACAAATCTATATTCGGCATTCCGATTTCCATACATAAAGCAATCGCCGCAAGTGCATTATAAGCGTTAAAAAGCCCTATAAGCGGTACTTCATAAACATTACCATTGATTTTTAAGACGGAATAATCTTTATAAAGCGTCACTTCCGCACTATACTTTGGTTCAGGTCTTTTATACCCGCAATCACAATAGTAATGTCCCTGCTGAGCGAAAAACTTCTTTTCGTACTTTAAAGGCTTTCCGCAAGGACAGTTAAAAACCTCTTCCGTCGAAGATTTTACTCTCAAACTTTCATCCGCATAGTATATGCTTTCAACTCCGTAAAAAATTCTGTTTTCGCCTTTCAGACTTGAGACAAGCGGGTCATCGGCATTCAATAGCAATTTCAGATTTGGTTTCTTATCAATACCGCTTTGAATAAGTTTTTGTGTCGTAGCAAGTTCACCATACCTGTCAAGCTGATCCCGAAACAGATTTGTCACTACAAGATAATCGGCATCAAATTTTTCATAAATCTTTGATAAATACGCTTCATCCGACTCTATCACAGAAAAATCCGCGGTTCTGAACGGATTTAAATTCACAGCAAGGGCGTTTACAACTCCTGTAAGCATATTTGCTCCGAGAGCATTATTAATCGGCAAATAAGAATTAGT
>CALUPJ010000102.1 GCA_944322555.1 Candidatus Gastranaerophilales bacterium
ATTTAAAGCTCTGTCGTCTTCTCTGTGTGCCAACCGTTCCATCAGTTCACATATCCTTTGTTTATTATACTTTATTAATGCCACATGGGGAAAATTTTATAACACTTTTACAATTACTTCGTTACAAAAATTTACATTTTTAGTCTCTATCCCAATACTTGACATAAAATGCTTTTATAACGACAATAAAATTAGATACGGGGGAGATATGACTAAACAGACTTTTTTGCATGACAAACACATTGCTCTTGGGGCCAGAATGGTTGATTTTGCGGGCTGGGATATGCCGGTTCAATATTCTTCCATTATTGAAGAACATAAAACAGTAAGAGAAGCAGTCGGCTTGTTTGATGTTTCACATATGGGTGAAGTTCTTGTGTACGGGGAAGATGCTTTACCGTTTTTAAACAAGCTTGTACCGCAGGATATTTCCAAACTGCCGGATTTAAAAGCCGTATATTGCCAGCTCACTAACAAACGCGGCGGCATTATTGATGATTTAATTATATACAAGCTTGAAGATAAAAAATATTTGATTATTGCAAACGCTTCCAGAATAGATGACGATTTGAACTGGATGGTCAGAAACAAATGCGGGTTTGATGTAACAATTGTTAATGAATCACACAACTACTCTTTGCTCGCAGTTCAGGGCCCCAAAGCCTGCGAACTTATTAAATCACTCGGAATTGAAGAGTTACCTCCGTTCTTTACCATTAAAAGAGGAGAAATTTTTAATATAAATTTATGGATATCAAGAACAGGCTATACCGGAGAGGACGGAGTCGAAATTCTGGTAAGAAATGAATTTTCGGAATATTTATGGGATAAGCTGCTTGAAGCGGGCAAAGATTTCGGCATCAAGCCAATCGGATTAGGAGCCCGCGATACGCTGCGCCTTGAAGCGGCACTGCATCTCTACGGCAATGATTTAGATGAAAATACCACCCCTGTAGAAGCAGGGCTTGCCTGGTCGGTTTCTAAAACAAAAACCGAAGATTATAACGGAAAAAAGGTCATACAAGACCAGCTTGCAAACGGTATTTCAAAAAAACTTATCGGCTTAAAGATGCTTGATAAATCCATTGCAAGACACGGCTATGATATATTCTGTAATAATGAGAAAATCGGAGCGGTAACAAGCGGCGGAATTTCTCCGATAAGAGGCGACAATATTGCACTTGCTTATATAAAAAACCTTGACAATTTATCTGTAGGCTCTACAATTCAAATATTGATACGAGACAAACTGCACAATGCCGAAATAATAAAACGACCGTTTGTCGCAAAGAAAAATAAAAGTTAATATAAAGGAGAAAATATTCATGAACGAAAGTATGTTATGCACAAAAACACACGAATACGTCCTTGAACAACAAGCCGGAAAGTATGAAATCGGAATCACAGACTATGCTATTGAACAGCTCGGAGATATAGTTTTTGTAGAACTGCCCGAAGTCGGAGCTGAATTTGCTAAAAATGAAGCTTTCGCTACAATAGAATCCGTAAAAGCTGCTTCGGAAATATATATGCCTATATCCGGCAAAATTACGGAAATTAACGAAGCCATCGTTAATAGTCCCGAACTTTTAAACGACGACAGCTTCGAAGATAAATGGTTTGTTAAAATAGAATCTGCAGCCGATCAGGTTGAGTTTGCAGACTTGTTGGATTACTCTGATTATAAAGAAGAAATAGAATAATGAAAAACTTTATTGTACATACTGATGATATTAGAGGGCAAATGCTTAAAGAAATTTCCTGCGCATCGTTAGAGGATTTATTTAAGCAGATACCCGTTAAGCTTAAAGAATTTAATTTATCCAATCCTTTAAGCGAATTGGAAACTCAAAGAAAAATCAAAGCGATTGCAAATAAAAATAAAACCGAATACTCCTGCTTTTTAGGCGGCGGAGTTTACAATAAATTTATTCCTGCGGCTGTAAACTATGTCGCTGCAAGGTTTGAATTTTTAACCGCTTATACTCCCTATCAGCCTGAAATTTCGCAAGGGACATTGCAAGTTATATATGAATATCAAACAATGATTTCCAGACTAACGGGCATGGATATTGCAAACGCTTCTATGTATGATGGAGGTTCCGCCTGCGCTGAAGCGGTTCTGATGGCTCACAGAATCGCAAGAGGCAAAAAAAATAAAGCTCTGATTTCAAACAGACTGAATCCGGAGTACAGTGAAGTTATAAAAACATATGCTTGGGCTCAGAATATTGAAATTGAATGGTTTGAAGAATTGCCCGATAATGTCTCGGACTATTGTTGTGTACTCATGCAATATCCGGATTACTTCGGTGAAATTCCCGAATTGAAGAAACTCGATACAACTCTTATAGTATGTGCCGACATTTCGGCTTTATCTGTTATAAAACCGCCCGTAGAAGCGGATATCGTTGTAGGAGATATTCAGCCGCTCGGAATTTCAATGAATTTTGGCGGACCGCACGCCGGATTTATGGCTTGTAAAGAAGTTTTTATGCGCCAAATGCCCGGAAGATTAGTAGGAAGAACCGTTGATGCTGACGGAAATCAGGCATTTACGCTCACAATACAGACTCGCGAACAGCATATAAAAAGAGAAAAAGCAACGAGCAACATTTGCTCAAATCAGTCGCTTATTGCTCTTTCTGCAACGCTTTATTTGAGTTTGCTCGGAGAAAAAGGATTTAAAGAAACAGGTATCTTATCCGCAAACCTTGCCCATGCTCTGTCTAAGATGCTGAACGGCAAAGGAATTAAAACATTAAATAAAAACTTTTTTAATGAGTTTGTAATTGAGGTAAATAATTCGGACGAATTTTTGGCAAAATTAAAGTCCCAAAATATTCTGGGCGGAATAAAACTGGACGATAAACATATTCTCGTATGCACTACTGAAATGAATACGGAAGAAGAAATTGTAAATTATATTGAAGCTGTCTGATACAGGACAGCTTTTTTTTGTTATAATTGTCATATTCAAAACAGGAGCTTTAATGGAAAGATTTGTCGGAATTATCGGTATAGTTGTTATTTTTATGATTGTTTATTTTATGTCAAACAATAGAAAAGCAATCAATTACAAGACTGTCGGAATGGGCTTTTTACTGCAGGTTTTGTTTGCGGTATTTATCTTTAAAGTTCCTCTGGGACAAAAAATCTTTTTAATGATAGGACTATTTATCCAAAAAATTCTTGAATTTGCAACAGAAGGCGGGTTATTCGTATTTGGGCCGCTGCTGAAAAATGCAACATTAAGTGAACTTTTCGGTGCCGGAAGCAGTATTTTTGCAATTCAGCTTATTTGTACCAATATATTTATGATGGTATTAGTTAATATTTTGTATTATTACGGAATAATGCAGAGAGTTGTCGCCATTTTAGGCAAGGCTATGAATAAAGTAATGCATGTGTCAGGTGCGGAGGCTCTTTCAAACGTGGCAAGCTCCTTTGTGGGGCAGATTTTGGCTCAGATAATGATTAAACCTTATCTTGAAAAGCTTACGCGCTCAGAACTATTGGCATCCATGTCCGGCAGCATGGCTTGTATTTCCGGTGCTATAATGCCGATTTATATAGGCATGGGAATACCTGCCCATTATATTTTAGCTTCCTCTATTATGGCAGCTCCGGGTGCTATGATTTTATCTAAAATCATCTACCCCGAAACAGGAGAACCTGAAACAAGGGATCATATAAGAATTTCAAAACGAAGAACATTTG
>CALUPJ010000103.1 GCA_944322555.1 Candidatus Gastranaerophilales bacterium
TAGACAACTGGAGGTGTATATGACGGCGATAACCCCGGTAAATATTAATTCGCAGGTACATAATCCCGATTTTAAGGGTCGTAAAAAAACAAGGTTAGTCTCGGTTTCGCAAGGAGAAGGCTATGAAACAAGAGTCTACGAAACAGAGGCGTCAACAGGTAAAAAATGGGGAGTCGGTATTGCGTCGTATTTTATTCCGGGATTAGGACAGGCAATAAACGGTCAATGGGGTAAAGCAGCCGGATTTTTCGGTACATATGTTCTTGGCGGAGTTTTAGCTGGTGCAGGACTTGCAAAATCGGGTGCTTCCAAAGGCGGTCTCGGGATGGTGGCTTTGGGAGTGGCAAGTTCGCTTGGAGCCTCTATTTGGAGTATTGTTGATGCTGTAAAAAGTGCTAGAACAGAAATAACACAAATTATATCTAAAAATAATTTATCAAATGAATCCCATAGATTGAATCAGGTGGGGTAAATTACAGTTGTGCACTGATAATTCCTGCCGCCGCAACAAAGGCCGTTGCCCAGGCATTTTGCAGATTAAATCCTCCGCATAATCCGTCTATATTTAAACACTCACCGATAAAATAAAGATGCGGATACTTCTTTGCTTCCATTGTTTTAGGATTTATTTCATTTAAATCTATTCCGCCAGCAGAAACAGTTTCTTCGCCTTTGTTTGTTCCCGAAATCGTAATTTCAAAATTATGTATTTTCCCTAAAATAAAATCACGAATTTTTCCGTCAATTTTATGTGCTTTAATTTCTGATAAATCTTTTAATATAAATTTTACAAAACCTGTAGGTAAAATTGTTGAAATAATGTTTTTTATTTCTTTATGCGGATTTTCGTTTAATAAATTTTGTAAATCAAATTCTGCGGGATACAAATCAAAAGTTAATTTATAGGGAAAACTTGACTTAGTCCGGTATGAAGAAATTTTGTACGCCAATGGTCCCGAGATTCCAAAATGTGTGAATAATAAGTCATCTGAAAGCTTTAGTTCTTTAGAATATGCGTTTTTTATGACAATACCGGATATTTCTTTAAAACTCTCCCGAGAATTAAGTCCGACAAGTGACGGAGTAAACGGAATAATGTTTAAGTCTATGTTTTTAAAAAGATTTTGGTTTTGGAATTTATTTCCCCCGACAGCAATAATGACACTGCTGAAAAAATATTCGGCTTTGTTTGTTTTTACTTTATATCCGTTTTCTAAACGAAAAATTCCGATAACTTTTTCTTTTATAAAATTACTTCCTTTTATTTTATTTAAAATCTTCTTTTGAACATCAACAGAGGAATTTGAAGCAGGGAAAATTCTCCCGTTATCCTGAGTATATGTTTCGATTCCCAATTCATCAAATAAGTCTATTGTCTCATACGTTCCGAATTTTGAAAATACGGAATATAAGAATTTTTCTCCCCTCGGATAATTTTTAGCCAGCTCTTTAAAATCATACTCAGCGTGAGCGAGATTACACCGTCCTCCGCCTGTCGGTAAAAGTGTTCTTAGGGGAGCTCCGAAATCAAACAGTGTAACTTTCAGCCCTGCTTTTAGAAGAAAATAGGTACACAAACATCCTGACGCTCCTGCACCAATAATGGCAATATTTTCCCCGTGAGTAATATTATATTCTTGTTCCATACAATAAAACCATTTCAGGATTTTCCAACTCTTCATACAATTGCATGACAGTCTTTTTAAAAAGCGGGTGAACAAAGTCCTGTGCAATTTCAAGCATCGGAACCATTACAAATGCTCTTTTATGGAAATGCGGGTGCGGAATTGTTAAGGTTTCTGTATGTATAACTAAATCGTCGTAAAACAAAATGTCTATATCAATTGTTCGGTCCTGATATCCGTGAGTCCTTTTTCTGCCCAATTGTGCTTCGATTCTCATGCATTCATCAAGCAGCTTTTCCGGTGAAAGAGTAGTTGAGATTTGAACGACCGCGTTTACAAACCAGTTTTCCGAATCCATTTTCCAGGGCTCGGATTCATAAAATGAAGAAGTCGAGATAACACTGATTTCAGGTATTGCCTTTAACAGTAATGTTGCCTGCTGCAAATACCCTACCCGGTCTCCGATATTAGAACCTAATGATAAATATACTATTGCCATAGCCTAATTGTACATTTTTAACTTAAGTTGTGTCAAGTATCTCCAAGCCCGAAGTCATATTGCGAAGCCGGTTTCATATAAAAAGTTCCGGCGTGAATACTATGCAGACTTATTGTTCTTTATTTTATTTACCGATAATAAAAAAGAAGCCTTATGGCTTCTTTTTTGTAAAATCTTAACACAAAACCGTTATTTGTTTCCGTAACGTTTTTTGAATCTTTCAACACGTCCTTCTGAGTCAAGAATTTTTTGTTGTCCTGTATAGAACGGGTGGCAATTTGAACAAATTTCGACCGTGATATTGTCTACGACAGAACCGGTTTCAATTTCGTTACCGCAAACGCATTTGATAACAGTTTTTTTATAGTCCGGATGGATACCATCTTTCATTTTTAACCTTCTTTCTTTTTATCAAGATTCCAAACTTGAATATTTTCGACCAATAATATTTTATTTCGCTGAAAAATAAAATGCAATTAATTTTTGTAACAATTACGCAAATTTTTTTTTGAGGGTACTTTATATATAATAGGTTGTATTATGAAAATAAATTCTAATTATAATTTACGATTAAAAGCATATAATAATCCGAATTTTAAGGCAAAAATACCGGTAACCGGGGTTGATGGTATTAATGAAAATGTGTTAAAAAAGGCAAGTTCTGCGGCTGCTTCGCTCGGTATTGCAGAGCTCGTTCTTGCAAAGCCGTTGATTGATAATAAGATTAAGTCTGTGCTTAAAGGAACAATAATGCCGTATATTAGTGCAGAAACTTATATTGTTGTAAATGATAATTTTCGGGAAGATACTGCAAGTTTAGATAAATACTTAGAATTTGAAGTAAACAAATATGTTAATATGAAGCGTTCCAAAAATCCTAAACAACGTATTTTATTACAAGGTTTGTTAAAAGAAATTGTTTTGGAGCGGGTTAACAATAAACATATGCCGGGTGATTTTTCGGACATACCGTTTTTAGAAACTAAAGAAAAGCTCTGTTATTCTGATTTAATTCTTTCCAAAAAATTATTTGATACTTGCATTAAAAAAGGTATGTTTTTCAATGACATTGCAGCTTTGACAGGCTGTCATATTTCCAGTGTTCTTGCAAAAGCCAGAGAATACGGGGTGCATTCCCAAAGACTTGTTTACAAAGAAAATGTTAAAAATCTGCTTAATTATAAAGACGAAATTGTAAAGAGTTATGAAAGCGGTGTATCTATAGAAAATCTAACGCGTCAGTATCATGTTTCCTTAAATACTATGAGGGATTTTTTATTTAAACACGGAGTGAAAATTCGTCCGCAGAAAATTATTGATATAAATGAGGATGAGCTTCGTCAGTGCCTTAGTGCAGGTATGACAACGGAAGATATAGGAGAATATTTTAGCTGCTGTCCCCAAACAATTGCCAATAAACTAGCAAAACTCGGGTTAAAAACAAGAAGGCAAAGTGAAATAGGTAAATATGATGATAAATTATCGGAGAAAAATCTCAAAGCTTGTATAAGAAAAGGAATGAATACAAAAGAGATAGCTGAACTATATAATTCAACTCCTGTCACTGTAGGAAGAAAACTAAAGCAGTACGGGCTGGTTACAAAAAAATCTTTACAGCGACAAAGGCTTGCAGCTATTAGTGATAAAGAGATTGAAGAATGTTTAAAGAAAGGTATGTCATTTTTTGCAATTGCGAAACTTTTTAATTGTTCATGGAATACTGTTGTTCGCCGTATAAAACAGGGCAAACAACAAGATTTAGATAAAATAATGCTTTTAACACCGGAAAAGTTGGAAGACAGAATCTTAGAAGCTTGTTTTAAAAGTGAAGAATTGACTGATAACCAGGAGTTTATGGAACTTGCAGATTTTGTATGCAGTAATATGGATAAAATAGATAAGAACAATCTGGCAAAATTTGTTGATATGCTGGAAAAAGCTGCAAGAAAAGAAATTACGGAAGATGAAATTTTTAAAGCGGATACTGTGAAAAATATAATTTTATTATCAGATGCTGAAAAACAAGAGAAAGCAAAATTTTTGATGTTATGTGGTAATTATTCAAAACTGATAGAGGAACTTTCTCTGCATGAAAATAAGTTTTTATATGATATTGCATTGAAGTATTTTCCGAATTCACAAGCGGATAAAACAGCGGAAGCTGCTGATTATATTTTGAATGTATATAAAAATTCAAATGAAAATGCCTGCATTACGGCAAGAAAAATTGCATATTGGGATATGAGCAAGAAACCGGGAAAACTTTTGGAAGCAGCACAAGAGTTTGCAAAAGAGAGTGAAGGTCTCTTAAATACAGAAAAAGCAGGGCAATATTTGGTTAATGCAGCTGTTTATAAAAAGTACCTTGAAACAGGAGATGCTTCCGGTTATCCCGAAGGTTTATTGAAGGTGCTTGCAGATTTTCATCTGCCGGAAAAATTGGCGGTAAGAAATTTAATACGTATAGAAGAATGGAAGAATAATGCTGATAAAGCTTCTATCAATGATTTTCTGACATATTTTGATGAAAATAATGGTAATATAGAAAAATCGTTTATACGTGCATATCTGGAAGACTTTTATTTAAATTGTGATACAAAAATTCCCATAGTGCTGGAAAATGGACAAAATCATGTTGCAACTTTATCAGCAAAAGCAAAAAGGAGTATATTTGAGTATAATAAATTCCCGAACTGTATAGATTATTTGGCAAAATTTGAAGAGGTAATGCATAAAACAGCAGGAAAGACACAAGATTCAGGTATTAAATTTTGTTCAAATAGTCGAACTTCCTGGTATGAAGTTAAGATTTTTACCTGGCCGGATAGACTCTATTCGTCTGCAAATGATTTGTATTTTGATACCTATGTGCCTCAGCATAAAAAAAAAAAAAAAATAAATGCTGCATATATCAAAACAGAACTCCCTGCTTGCTAAAAGTTTAGTAAAAATCATCATGCACATCATGGGTATCAAAAATATGCCAATATGATTTTAGCGGTATATCCGGTTGAATATATACCTGTTCACTGAACTCTGTCGGATTCTCCTTTGTCATTTTTTATGATTTTGTATCCCGATTCTTGGCTCCGGCCCAATCAAGGTATATAGGGGAAATAGCGGATTTTAAGAATTCTTTTTTCGGTATTCCCTTTAGAAACATAAAAAGCGTCAAAATCTTTAACCGGATGTCCGTCAAGATCATATATTTCATAGTCCTCTCCGACCTTACGTGCGGTGCCTATCAAGTAGTCTTTTTTGTTATATACTTTTAGAGTGTATGCAAAAACATCATTCGATATAATAAATAGTAGTACTATAATTGCAATGATTCGTTTCATAGTTATTTATTTTATACTTGAAAAATTTTCATTCATTGATATGATTATGAATATTAAAACGAAAGCTTGCAGACTACATTTTATTCTTGCATATAATTCTAAATTCAGGGAATTTTACTCATCTTTATTTGAAATACAAACTCCGTTTCTATAGCCTATACCGGCCCTATAACCTGATACTGCATACATTAAGGGCAGTGCCGGTTCTATCCATTTCAGGCCGGACATAACGGCGACAGTTGCAATATCATCAGCATGTAAACCTATATCTAGTGCTTCCGGACGCCTTTCTGCATAAACATTATTTTTGCTTTTTTTTGCAAATATCGGATTGATTATTTTATTTCCTATAATGTTAGCAATTGCACTTCCGCCGACTATTCCTGTTGTGATAATTCCGCCGGTCATTCCAAGAGCTCGTCCGCTTTTTGATTTAACGCCTGATTTTTCCAGTATGCCAAGAGCTGCTCCGGCGCCTATATTGCAGAGAAATATGTTAGCTAAATATTGATAAGCTCCTTCCTTAATTTTATCCGGAATTTTTTCTTTCCAGTTTTTTGTACTAAGAAAATCACCCAGAATACCTCCGCTTATTCCTCCCAATACCGGTATTAATCCAAAAATTGATAGTCTGCTGATTTCTGAAAAAATTTCTTTTGAGGTAATATTTTCCGGCTCAGGAATAAATTTATTTAAGAAATTTTTATCATCAATTGTTTTATAGAGTTTTTTTATATCATTGAAACTCAAAATGTTATTCTTTGATTTATGTAAAATTTCTTTTATGTCATTATTTAACGGAGTATTTTTTATAAATTTATCAATCAGCAAAGTGTTATTTTTCTTTATTCCTTTTACATTTTCAGGAACTTTTTTGAATATTTTATTCGTAATTGCAGGAGCCGCAAGAGCTGAGATTGCTGTAAAGATAATTGTTGTACCAATTCCCGCAGCTGCAAGCTTTCTATGCGGTTCAGGCTCTTTTTTGATTTGTGATATACCATAAAGTCCGCTGCCGGTTAATAAAATTGCCGGTACACTCTTCCGGAATTTTGCAACCAAAAGCGGCTGGTCAAGAAACTTGCCCGCTATTTTTAATATATTCATCTCTATGCTCCTACTTGTTATCTTGTAAGTATTTTTCTACAAATTCAACGATTTTGTTGAAAGCTTGTTCCGAAATTACATGCTCAATCCTGCAAGCATTTTGAGAGGCCTCTGTTTTATCAAGCCCGATAATCTCTTCAAAAAATTTTTGAAGAGTTGTATGCCTGGCAACGACATTTCTGGCTTCTTTAAACCCCTCTTCTGTCATGATTATACTGCCGTAACGGTCGTAAATAAGCAGTTTTTTATTTGCGAGTTTTTTTAATGCTTCTGTTACGGATGCTCTGCTTACATTAAGCTCTTTTGAGATATCTATTGCTCTTACAATTTTATTTTTATCAATATAATTGCAAATTACTTCTAGATAATCTTCTAAACTGGAAGTTAGTTTTTCTTTCACAAGTTTACTCCAAAATGTAATCTTAGAGAAAATTGTAAGGTATGCCTAACATTTTGTCAAGTCCTTAAATTAGCAATGTATGGTATGCCATCTTGATGTTCATACCTTGCCAATCTTGCTTTTTCGATTATGAGCCGGTATACTGTTTTACTTAGTTATTCCTAATGATACAGTATCCGCTCTTTTTTCTTCACTTTGTTGCGATTGCTTCTTGAATTCACCTTTTACACTGTATTGGGTTTTGTAAATGTAATTATTTCTTATTATTATTGGATTTGACAATAGTGACTAATTTTTCCGCAGGCTTATTTGTCAATTTTATTGAGGAAAATAACTTTATATAAATAAGGTTAGAAAATATAGAAAGGTTAACTAATGATTTCTCCGATTAATTATAACGGCTATGGTATGGCGGCTCAAACCCCCATGGATAAGCGCATTTCGGGGGCTCCTAAACAGCCGGCTGCAAGTGTAATACATCCAACATTTAAAGCTGTCCAAACTCCGTCGCAAGATGTTGTCCAAATCTCTGCCGGAGAGAAGATAAAAGAGAGCAGTAACTCCGGAAAAACCGGAATGTCCACAGGTACAAAGTGGGCTTTGGGTATCGCTGGAACGATATTAGCAGGTATTGCGGCTCATAAATTTATTCCGCCAATGCGAGTGCAAAGCAGAGTGCAGAGAATATTTTTAGAAGATTTTACCAAAGAAGAAGCAAAAGCTATACAGAAAAAATATCAGGAGATTCTAAAAATAACTGATAAAGATGAATTTTTAGACAAGTTGTTTACTGAATTAAAAAAAGATTACAAATTGGATGATGTGCCAATAAAACTTAATAAAAATGGTAAGTATGGGGAAAAGTACGGTGAACTTAAGGCAGCCGCCAGCTATAACTTTGCAGACTGGACTGTTACTGTAGATAGAAGTCGTTCTTGTCAGGAATTATTGGGCTGTATGTGTCATGAACTACGTCATGCAAAACAAGAGCTCTTTGCTTATAAAACCAGTGCTAATGAT
>CALUPJ010000104.1 GCA_944322555.1 Candidatus Gastranaerophilales bacterium
AAATTACGAGATTCGCAACAAAGAGGAAAGGGAGCAGGCAACAAAGCAGTTTAACACTCGTCTTTCGAGAGAAACACACGATGAGATCTGTTCCTTTCTGAAAGAACATCGTATCTCAAAAGTCGAACTGATTTACGCAGGGTATGAAGCCCTGCGAAGTCAGCTTGGCCCACAAAATCAACCAAATAAAGAATAAAGCGGAGAGCGCAAGGACTATGGCCCTTGCGCTTTTACTTTTCTAAAACCACAATTCAATATCATGCCAATCGGCATAAGGGAGATAACGAACATCGGAAAGATGGAACGTGTCTGGCTTATGCCGGTAGCGAACTGTCTTTCCTATTAAATTATTTGAGGAGGGAAAATGACAGTCGCGGAAAAAAAGAATAAGTTTAATTTATCAAAAGAAGAGAAAGAATATGAGCAATTTATAAATTCTCTTGTAGACATAATAAGAAAATATGGCATGGAATTTATAAAGGAGTGAATGTATGTACAGAGAAGGAAAAAAATGTATCCTTTATCCAAGAGTAAGTACCGAAATGCAGGTGGATGGTTATAGCCTTGAAGGGCAAAAAACAAGCCTGAAAAAATTTGCCGAAAGGGAAGAAATGCAGATTGTTGGCATCTATGAAGATGCAGGCAAATCTGGTAAATCAATAGAAGGACGTCCGGCATTCAAAAAAATGCTGGCCGATATAAAAGATGGATTAGAAGTGGATTATATCCTTGTATATAAATTGTCAAGGTTTGGCCGTAATGCAGCAGATATATTAAACTCATTGGAGTTTGTACAATCTTATGGAGTTAATTTATTGTGCATAGAAGAAGGTATTGATTCTTCTCAGGCAAGCGGAAAACTTCTTATATCAGTTCTATCAGCAGTCGCAGAAATAGAGCGAGAAAATATCCTTGAACAAACGATGAACGGTAGAAGAGAGAAGGCTCGACAAGGTAAATGGAACGGAGGTCCTCCGCCTTACGGGTATTTACTTGAAAATGAGGTCCTTAAAATCCAGCCGAGCGAAGCAGAAATAGTGCGTTTGATCTATGATAAGTTTGTAAATACAGATATGGGATATAATGGAATCGCAAGATTTCTCAATTTACAGGGGATAAAAAAGCAACGTAGAAAAAAATCAGATATTGAAGAATTTAGCGGACATTTTATTCAAATAGTTTTGGATAATCCAGTATACTGTGGCAAGATTGCTTATGGACGTCGAGTTCGTGAAAAAGTAAAAGGAAAAAAAGATGAATATAGAACTGTTAGAAAACAGGAATTTTCTTTACAGGCAGGGTTGCATGAAGGAATTGTCAGTGAGGAGATTTGGAATGCTGCCCACGAAAAAAGAGTAGCGACAGGAGTGAAGGGCATATCTAAAATTGGGAAAGAACGGTCACATCTTCTTACAGGAATTATAAAGTGTCCAAAATGCGGAGCAGGAATGTATGCGAACAAGGTCTGTTGGACAAAGAAAGATGGTACATATAAAGAGGTCTACTATTATGCTTGTGGACGGAACAAAATGGAAAGGGGGCATCATTGTGACTATAGCTCAAATTTGAAAAAAAGCGATATAGAGCCTCTTATTGTAGAGATCATTAAGGAACTTGTACAAGATGAAAGTTTCGCTTCAGAAATAAAGAGAAGAATTGGTATAAAAATCGATACAACAAAACTTGAACAGGAGATTGCCAATTATGAAAATAAGCTGAGAGAAGTGGAATTAAATAAAGCCCATCTGGAAAGAGAAATTGATACTTTGCCAATAGATGTAGCACATAGGGAAAGAAAACTGCATGATATGAATTTGCGTTTGGACGGATTATATGATATAATAGTCGAAATAGAGGAAAAGATTGAAGATGCAAAATTGAGAAAAAAATCCGTTGAAGCAGAAACGCTAACAATGGAGAATATTTACAAAATCTTGCAACGATTCGGCGATTTGTATGATCTCATAACCGAGGAGGAGCGGAAGCAACTAATCTCACATTTGATTCAGGAAATTCAGATATATCCAGAGGGTGAAAGTGAATGTCCGTTAAAATCAATAAAGTTTAATTTTCCGGTTTATAAAGACGGGAAAGAAGTGAGGGAGGTTTTTTTGAAATCAGAACATAACGTCGAGACTATGGTAGTGCTACGTCGAAATTAGGGCAAAAATACGCCGAAATAGCCGCTTTTGAGTTGTTTTATCCCCATTTGTCTTCGGTGTAGATGCACGGCTGCCGCGAAAAAGTGACAAAGCAGTTCCGCACGGTGAGGATAGGAATAAAACCAAACTGTGGGAACACGTAAATGAAATCAATCATATTGCCTATGTTTGAAGCGGGCGGCGGACTTTTTACAAAAAGTCCGCCGCCCGCTTACGTCTTTGATAAAAAATCAGAAGTTATCAAGAATAGATGTATTAAAAATTTTACAATTGCGGGCGATTCATTTGACTTCAAGGCTCCACAGTGGTACAATATCTCTATATTCTTCTTTGGGTACTTTAGGATGAAGGCTCTTGAGCAA
>CALUPJ010000105.1 GCA_944322555.1 Candidatus Gastranaerophilales bacterium
CCGCTCGCTATCGCAGTTTCACTGCACGCTCGCGGCGTTTTGTCTTTCATATGGGTATGTATTATTTTATGTCATCCTGAAAGATTAGAAAAACGAACAAATGTGAAGTTTTTCAAGCTGTTCAGGATCTTACGGATTGAAACAGATACGTTAAATTGGTGTTTTCAGAATCTTACAAATCTCAAAATATTGATAACAACTGCATTTCACTTCATTTTTTTCTTTTCCTTTTTTTTTGCTAAAAAAAGAGAAAATAAACAGGATTGTAAATTTTTGTAATAAAACAGCCGAAAAAGCTAAAGTTTTCTTAAATATAAGTGTCAATGTAACACAATAGGTATTGTGTTACATTAAGATATTCTTTACGTACTCTTGGTTATTAATAAGAATTGTTTTCCATTCTAATTTCTTATAAAATAGAGTTGTTATTAATGATTTAAATTAAATATGCAAGAATACAAAATGCCAAATCGCGAACAAGACTCCAATAAAGGAACTTTTGGAAAAGTTCTTAATTTTTCCGGGTCTAGAAATTATATCGGAGCTGCCTATCTCTCGACCGTCTCAGTTCTAAAAAGCGGCGGAGGGTTTGCTGCACTTGCAAGTGAAAAAGATATAATCCGCACGGTCTCAACTCTCTTGCCCGAAGCTGTATATTTATCAAGAAAAGAAGGAATAAACAGCATAAAGAGTTATACTGTTGTTTTAATCGGCTGCGGTCTGGGTTTAGAACAAAAATCGAAAAATTTGTTTAAAAATGTTATTAACAAAATAAATAATACTCAAATACCTGCAGTTATTGATGCAGATGGCTTGAATATATTAAGCGAAACCAATATAAAGCTTCCGGTGAATGTAATTATAACCCCTCATCCGCTGGAAGCTGCACGTTTACTGAAGGTTAAGCTTGAAGATATTCTCGCCGATTTGGAAGGAAGTGCAAAAAAACTTACGGAAAAATACAATTGTGTTACTGTTCTAAAAACGCATAGAACTGTTATATGTAGTAAAAATAATTTATTCGTAAATAAACACGGGAACTCTGCCCTTGCTAAAGCCGGTTCGGGAGACGTACTTGCCGGAATTATTGCAGGTCTGCTTGCACAAAAAATGCCGGCATTTGAAGCCGCAAAGCTGGGCGTTTATCTCCACTCCCGTACAGGTGAAATCGCATCGGAAGATTTGAGTGAATATTCCGTGCTAGCGTCAGATTTACCCATATACCTGCATAAAGCCATAAAAGAAATTTTATAAATACTCAACTTTTTGAAACAAATACCAAGTCTTCATTACTTACAGACATTACAAAATTCGGATACTCAGATATTTTTTTGAAAAATATGTTAGAACAACCCTCAACCATTCTATCATGCAGTTCTATTCCCAAAACCTTTACATCCTTCAGCCATGAACAATCCTGTTTAAAAAGATCAATCTCCGCACCCTCTATATCAATTTTTAAAATATCAATCTTCTTAATGTCATACTGCTTAAGCATATCCTCTATAGTTATCGTTTCTACAGAACAGACACTTTCCCCAAAAGCTTTTAATGTCTGCATTCCCCAGGCTCCATAGCCGTTATCTACAACATCTAATACGGTATCCGAACCCCAAAGCGCTTTATTTATAGGTATTATATTTTTATAATTTCTAACATTGTACACCAGTGTTTCAAAATTATTCTTATCAGGCTCTATTGTATAAATAACGGCTTTCGGATATCTTTTTGCAAAGAAAATTGCTGCACAACCGATATTCCCGCCTGCATCAATTATAACCTCGGGATTTTCTGCAACACATAAAGATGCATATTACTCCCTTTTTAATACCTCCTGAACTACCTGGAAATCAGAAGTCCCAGGTCTTATTTTTATATTAAATTCTCGCCGGTAATAAAAATTTCTTAATAAAGATTTGATAGATTTAATCAGATGCATTTTTTACTCTTTTTTAAATCATATACAAATATATAAAAATTTGCAAACACTGTTATCAACTCTCAAACTTTAGACGTCCTGTCTGGTTTATCTCAATGGGACGGTTAAGACGTTTTATATATACACAGGTTATGTAATCTTTATTAAACGGATAATTTATGCACTCCTCCTTCGGAGCCAACACATCATAATCAGCACCTTCAAACATCATGAAAGAATCCTGTGCAACTTTATAAAACTTATCTTCCCTCGGCTCATCTATGTCTATCGGATGTTCGACACCTTCTTTATCCACAAAATTCATAGCCTTCAGCTTACCTTCTTCAGCATCCACAGTATAATTCAATCCCGAGACCGCTAAAAGTCCGGGTTTGTTACCATGAGTTTTATATGTAATTTCCACAGCATGTTTAAACATATCGACAAGCTTCTTTTCCGAAACATCAGCTACTGAAATTCTATCCTCAAACGGTGCAATATCCTTAATATCACGGGAATCAATTATACCTTCCCTAAAAAAACTTCTTGTTCCGCTGTTATTCCAAATCGCAATATCCGTTCCAAGCTCATAACGCATCGCATCACACATAAAATTAGCGTGCGCATTCTCCTCAATCAGTGTCATTGGAGGCGGAACAGCAGATTTTATATAACCAACTTCTTCCGGCTCGCCTAAAATATCATTTATTATATACTGATTAATCATATTCTTAGGAAACAAGCCTGATTCACCCAGATTATTTTGCGCTTTTATAATCATACCGGCATTATCAAAAGTCAAATCAAGTTTGCCAAAATAATTACCGTTCTTTCCTGCTTCCGTTAGAATAACCGGTTCGCCGTTTTGGGAATATAACAAATTTTCACCTTCTTTTATATCCTTTACTAATTCATGAGTATGTCCGCCAACTATTACATCAATTCCGACAGTATTTTTTGCGACAACTTTATCACGTTCATGTCCAAGGTGAGAAAGAAGCACAATCTTATTCACTCCCTGTTTTTGCAGCTTGTTAACTTCTTCCTGAATATCTTCAATACTGTCTTCCAAATCATCTACCGAACAATCCGAATGATAAGCA
The DNA here is from genome assembly GCA_944322555.1 of Candidatus Gastranaerophilales bacterium. Classification (GTDB taxonomy): domain Bacteria; phylum Cyanobacteriota; class Vampirovibrionia; order Gastranaerophilales; family Gastranaerophilaceae; genus CAG-196. Next base: position 3,022 of record CALUPJ010000105.1, read on the forward strand.
GGGTGTGTTACCCTTTCTGTTAAATCCACAGGAGCAGCACCTATCAAACCTATTTTTTCTCCCTTAACCTCTACAATAGAAGATTTTTTTATAAACTCATCAAGCTGTATTCTTTCCTGTTCTTCTACCTCATCTTCATCCTCTTCTTCCAACAGCGTCTGCTTGAGATTTGCTGCAAAATAATCTCCGCTGAAATTTTTTGCAGTGTCTGCAAAATCTCTTTGTTTTGTATCCATTTCATGATTTCCGACAGCTGAACCTTTTATATTCGCAAGATTCATAAATCTTGCAACAGCTTTGTTTACAGCTTTGTTTTTCTCATCGCCGATATTATTATCACCACCCGATAAATTTAAATCTCCTTTAATGCCTGATAAAATTCTTGTCATGTTGTTGGTCTGACCGTGAATATCATTAACATACCCGATAGATAGCTCAAAAGTGTCTGCAGCAGGAGACTTTTCCAGTCTGTTTCTTTTAGAGCCGTTAGATTCTCTAAAAGAAAATATTTGTGGGTTGATATTGGATATTTTTATATTCATGTTGTCCTGCTTTTTAAATTATAAAACGGGTAAAAAAAAATTTTGCGCTTAATTTTTAATCATCATCATCGTATTCATATTTTATACGCCCTGAATGATTGATTATAACCGGCTCATTCTTTTCTTTTATATAATTACTTATTAAAACATCTTTATCAAAAGGATATTTTTCCACATAAAGTTCTTCCGGTGCAAGAATCTTATAATCCGCACCCGCAGACATCAAAAATTCATCTGTTACAACTCTGTACAACTTATTCTTTCTGGGGTGCTCTACGTCAATTTCATGTTCAACGCCATTTTTATCAATAAAATTCATTGCAACAAGATTTTTTTCATCAGGATTAACAGTATAGTTTAAACCTGAAACCGCCAGTAAACCGGGCTTTTTGGCAGGAGAGTCATATGTTCTTTTAATTGCTTTTTTAAAAACATCAACAATTACATCTTCCGGCACATCTGCCACTACAACATAATCTAAAAATGGAGCCATATCTTTTACATCACGCGAATCAATTTCTCCTTCGTGGAAAAAGCTTCTTACTCCGCTATGATGCCAGAGCGCTATGTCGGAATTTGTTTTTTCGCGCATTATATCGCATACAAAATTGGCATGCGGATTCTCCTCCGCCAGATTATCAGGAGGCGGCGGTGCTTTTTTTACATATCCGACTTTTTCAGGAACACCCAGAATGTTATCAAATAAATACTGGTTAATCATATTTTTATAAAACAAACGCGTTTCACCTAAATTATTCTGTGCTTTTGTAATAACACCTTCTCTATCAAAAGTTAAATTCAGTCTGCCAAAATAATTTCCGTCACGACCGGCTTCGGTTATTACAACAGGCTCTCCTGTCTTAGAATATTGCAAATTTTCGCCTTCTTTTATATCTTTAATTAAATCATGAGTATGTCCGCCTATAATAACATCTATACCGTCGACATTTCGTGCTACAACTTTATCACGCTTATAACCGAGATGTGATAATAAAATAATTTTATTTATACCTTGCTCTTTTAAATTCTCAACTTCTTCCTGGATAAGTTCTATAGTATCATCCAGATCTTCTATTGAGCAATCCGCATAATAGTTTGGATGCGTTAATCTTTCCAGCATATCCATGGGGCAAGCACCGATTATACCTATCTTTTGTCCTTTTACATCTACAACGGTAGATTTTTTCAATGCCCCTTTTAAATCTGCTCTTCCTAATTTTTGAATTTCTTCCGGAGATTGTTCGGAAAGAGGTATTTGTTCGAAATTAATTGCCAACATTTCTCCATTCATTCTGTTAATAGCCTCAATACAACTCTTTTGATTCATATCAATTTCGTGGTTTCCAAGGACACCGGCTTTTATATCTGCTATATTTAAAAATTGTGTTGCGGCATAATGTATTGCCTCATTCTTTTCATCGCCAATATCAATATCTCCGCCTGAGACCTTTAAATCTCCTTTAATACCGGACAAAATACGCATCATATTATTTGGCTGCCCATGAATATCATTGACATAACCGACAGACATTTCAAACTTATCGTTTTCAGGAGACCTTTCAAGTAAGGAATTATTTAAAGAATAAGAAGATTGGGTATTACTTTTGAACGGAATTATATGAAAATTTGTTGATGATATTTTTAAACTCATATTAACCTTCTTTAATATAATGAAGTCTTATAAAAAATTTTTTTGCTAAAAAAATCCAAAATGTTACAATAATTTACATTGATAAACATGTTAAAGCCTTTCTCAAAACTTCCTCCGGATTTGAAGAGTCTTCTACAGATGGCATAATTTTAGCCAATACATCATCAATCTCTTTGCTCTCATACCCGAGCGAAATGAGTACTGCTTGGGTATCCGCAATTGCAGGAGTATGCTGCATCGGAGACGATGAGACGGGCAGTTCTGTTTTCATAAGCTTGTCTTTAAGTTCAAGAATGATTTTTTGTGCAAGCTTCGGCCCGACTCCTTTTGCGCGTGTAAGCTCCTTAAAATCGCCATCTATAACAAACGAAATCAAATCACACGCATCAAATTCATTTAAGAGTGCAATTGCCATTTTCGCCCCGACTCCGGAAACAGAAAGAAGAATTTGAAAAATATCACGGGTTTCTTTATTAGAAAACCCGTAGAGAGACATAGCGTCTTCCCTATGTGTAAGAAGAACATATATTTTTTTTGTTTCTTCACTTATATTCAGCAAGTCTCTTTCAGTTACCTCAAGCAAATATCCCACGCCGGAAACTTCAAAAGAGACAAAACAACCCTTGGAAGTTTTTCTCTTATCTGCGACTAAACCTTTAAAATAATCAAACATTTCATACCCCTCAGAATAATTATATTATAAAAAAGCAGGAAATAGAATTCAAACAGAAATAATTCAGGAAGCGAAATACCCCTCTTTACAATAAATTTTGTTTTGTGTAATATAATAAAAGTTCACAATTTAACATCTTTGGAGGAGTGCCAGAGCGGTTGATTGGAGCGGTCTTGAAAACCGTCGTACGTGCGAGCGTACCGTGGGTTCGAATCCCACCTCCTCCTCCATTTAAAAAGCCCAAGCCATAAAGGTTTCGGGCTTTTAATATTATATGCCATGTGCATTGTGTGT
>CALUPJ010000106.1 GCA_944322555.1 Candidatus Gastranaerophilales bacterium
TTGCCGACTTGTTTCATATAAACCATATCCGCTTTACCGCCATATATCCACTCTTTATGTAGTATTCCTTTATCTTGGGTTTTAGCTAATATTTTGCCTGTTTCAGGGTCTGTAAAAATTCTTTCTATTGTTCCGTCCGCGTGTTTGGTTTCTTTCGCAATTAATTCATTAATATCTTTGTTCAAAGCTTTTGCGATGTTAATTCTCGGCTGTTTTGATTTTAATTCGGCTGCAGCTTTTTCTGCTGCTTCTTTTGCTGCCAAGGCTTCTGCCTCTGCCTTCTTAGCTGCATTTACAGCGGCTTGTTCCTTTGCCAGAACGGTTCTTGTATAGTTTGTTGCACTGCCATCAGCAAATTTGTTATAGTTGTTATTTGTATCCAATGAGTGTTTTATATATTTGTTCTCATTTGGATTTGTCAGCATATCACGATATCCGCTGTTTAACGGATATTCATTATAAACTCTGTCTTGGACGGCTTTATGATTTATGTGTATTTCGTTACCTATGTTTTTGTGGTAAGTGAGTTCTTTATGTTCAAGAATACCTTGCGGATTATATTCTTTTACAAGTTTTGTCTCTTCTTTGTGGCACCAATATTTTGTGTACTCTTTTTCTACTGTTATTTTTTCTCCGCCGAAAATACTGTTTTCTTTTGTTATTTTTTTTGTACGCCAAATAGGGTTATCACCTCCTCCGGTGATGGTTGTTTTCGTTACACCGTTCGGCATTTTTTCTACCGCAGCAACTTTTTAATACCATTTTTCCCCCTAATATTACATCTTACATTTATTAAGTTTCAAACATATAAAAAATTGCCATCAAATTTTATTTTTTTACAAAACTTAATACCTGATGTCTGTCATAAAATATTCTACCCAACGAATTAAGTCAGAAATTTCGTAAGGTTTTGGCAAATACAAATCAGCACCGGAATTTAAAACCGCAGTCTTATCGTGTTCGGTTGTTGTTACAATAATTTTTGTATTAACAAAATTTATTTGGTTTTTTAGTTCTTTACAAAGATCAAGCCCCGACATATTTTCTCCTGCATCAATTATTAAGATTGCGGGCTGCAAAGAAGAATTTGTATCAAGGTTTTCTGTTACATCATAACCCTGAAGCTCCAATGTAGTACGAAGAAGCAAGGATAGAGCTTCATCCGGTTCTTTTATAAATATGCGATTGTTAGATTCTTCCATCACGGCAGAATTTGCACCCGTAATTTTAATCCTGTCGATTGCATAATTTGATCCGACAGGAATTTTAGCAGTCTTTTTTATTGAATATAATCTTGTAATTAGTTCTTCGGGAGTATTAATCGTTTCATAATTATCAATAATTCCGCCGACAAGTATTGAGACAAAATTTGCTCTCATTCCGGCTTTTTTATCTCCTTTTAACAACATATATCCGCGTTTAGCATCCGTTGAAGAATAAAATCTCGGGACAACCGTATCAAATGCAAATGTCAAAAACATTGCCAGTTTTTCCGCACTATACGGGCTTGTTATAATTATAAAATTTGTTTCATCAAATTGTCCGATAAAATCATTTTCATCAAGTGCGGATTTTGCAATAGCAACCAGAGTTTGTATAAGTTTATTGGCCGCAACATCCGAATAAACCTCTTTGTAACTTCCCAGATTTTCAGGGGCAATAAGCAAAACTGCGGGTTTATTTTCGGAGCTAAGCAATCTTTTTAAAGCTTTTTTGACATATTTTTGGTTAGGAAGCAGTGTATTATTATCAAGATTTAACTCTATATCACGTCTCAGATGTGCTTTTATCCGGGTCTTAAATTCTTCAATATTTACAGGTTCACTTAGAAAATCGTCAGCACCGCTTTCAAGAACTTTTATCCTGTCTCTGCTGTCCGCAGATTTGGAAAGTCCGATAATAACAGGTCTGGAATTGAAAGTCAGAGTTCTGATTTTTTCACAAAATTTTTCAAGCGGTTCTTCAATGCTGTCGGATATGAGTATCATATCCGGTTCCGCAGCTTGAATGTAATGAATTGCATCTTTAAGATTTTGTGTGATAATAACTGCCGTTTCATTATCCTCAATACATTTTTTGTATTTTGCGGGCAGTTCTTTTCTTTTATCAATAATCAGGACATATGAGAGCATTTTAGAGCATCCTCCTGATTATAAAACGGAAATTTAATTTCAAAAGTTGTACCCTCGTTTTCTTTGCTTTCAAACGAAATCGTACCTCCCATTTTTTCAACAAGTTCTTTTGTTATATAAAGCCCCAATCCGTTACCCTGCGTTTTGCTTGTCAGGTGGTTTTCAAGTCTCGAAAATTTCTTAAAAATTTTATCGTAATCTTCTTTTTTTATTCCGACCCCTTCATCCCTTACTTTTATAACAATCATATTATTTGAAATACCTGTTATAATACTGACTTTTTTCCCTGCTTCGGAATATTTTGATGCATTATCAAGCAGATTGGTCATAATCTGTTGAAATTTATCGTCATCAAGTCTTGCTTCCGGAAGATTTGAGAAAAAATGTGTTTCATAGTTATGCTCTTTATACTGTTCTTTGATAAGCGGAATGATTTTTTTTATAGAATTATTTACGTCTATCCGCTTCAATACCTGATTTTCCGTATTCATTTTGGAAACTGACAGTATATTTTCCACAAGATGAATAAGCCTGTTTGACTGTTCTTCAATTATTCCGATAAATTTCTTTTTATCATCATCTTTAATTTTATCCCACGAATTCAAAAGCGTTTGAGAAAACCCTCTTATGCTTGTAAGAGGGGTTCTCAATTCATGTGAAACTGTTGCTATAAATTCTTCTTCTATCGTAGACATGATTTTGTTATAAACAGGTTATTCCTCACTCATAAATTCTTTTTTAGCTTCTTCAACAGCTTCAGATAAAACATCCAGCTGGTCAGGTGTAAATGTTACGCCCATTTTTGTCGGAAGCCATGTAGCACCGTCATCGGTTGTGTAGAAAATTCTAAGGTTAAAATAACTTTTTCCTCTGTATTCTGATATAGAGATTTGTAATTGTTCCGTATCTGTTCTCTGTATACTTGCTAAAAGTTTAGATTCTGCCATTTTATCTTCTCCTTATCTGTATGTAATTCTCCATTTATCGGCTGCAACTCTTGCTGAACAAGCTTTACCATCTGTTATATTAGCATCACTGCAATTGTCTTCAAATGAATCGTCCTCTTGAATTCCGTACGGGATAACTTTGCCGTCATTTCGGAGAAAGAATTGAAAAATATCCTGCCCGTATCTGTTAGGACCGCCATTAAACCCGTTTATATCAATATTTATTGTAGCGATGATTAAATCCGGCTGACTGCGGTTATTTGCATTTGCCGGCATGTTTTCTTGTATAATATAAACATTTGCAGGCAAATCTGTATGCCTGAATATTTCACTATTCTCAAAAACAGCATTATCATCACTGAGCGTACCGTCATAGTTATTAATTCTAAGCTCAAGTTCATCTTCTTCATCATCGGACAGAGGTTCTAAATTCAGATATTTATATCCCACTAATGCAAAGTTTTCCGCCAGCGAATCCTGCTCTCCGACTCCGTCGACTTCAACAAAGGAAATATCTCCGACATTTACCCCATCCAAAACCGTCGCCATAGAGAAACCGCCATTGTTATTGTTTGCATCAGCAAGCATTTTTTGACACCCGTCTTCTATTTGCTGCACAATCTGTCCCAGCGTTGCACCTGCGTATGCATTTTGAATATTGTTAGCTACGCGCGGAGCAACAAGTGCAGCTATTATTCCTATTATCGCAAGAGTTAAAAGGACTTCTGTCAGAGTAAATCCGTTTTTTTTCATTTGTCTCTCCATTTATTATTTTACATATGATTATACCATATTATTTATAAATGTTAATAATTTGTCTATTCTTGTGATTTAGGTTAATATAAAAGTATGAATACGGGGAAAATTGTAGTAGTCGATGATGAGAAAATAGTTACCTCGGCTTTTAAAACCTTGTTAAAAGTTGAGGGTTTTTCTGATGCGCATTTTTTTAATAATCCTTTAGAGGCAGTAGAATTTTTAAAGAAAAATACGCCCGATCTGGTAATTTCGGATTTCTTAATGCCGCAGATGAACGGATTGGAATTTTTAACCGAGGTTAAAAAACTTTATCCCGAAGTCAGTAAAATTCTGTTAACGGGCTATGCGGATAAAGAAAATGCCATAAGAGCCATAAACGAAATAGGACTGTACAGATACATAGAAAAACCCTGGAATAATGATGACTTAATTATAAATATAAAGAACGGTATTGAAAGAAGTTATCTTTTAAGCGAACTCAGAAAGAAGATTGCCGAACTTGAAGAGGCTAAAAAAGAGCTTGAAAAATATTCCCATAATTTGGAACAAATTGTGGAAGAAAGAACGGCAGATTTAAAACAATCCAATGCTAAGCTTCAAGGTATTGTCAATTATTGTGCGGACGGAATTGTAATAGTTAATGAAGATGGGATAATAGAACAAATTAATCCTGCCTGTGAAAATCTGATAGGTTTGGTTAGCAGTAAAGTTATTATGACATCCGTTGATGACTATATGTTTTCCAAAAAAACTTTTATATCAAAAGAACTTCATAAACTTGAAGCAAGCGAATTATTTTTAAGAGATTTTCATATAAAAAATCCGCTCAGCGGTTTGGAAATTCCCGTAGAAATCAGTTTTGCAAGAATTAACCCCGATAAAGATTTTAAACGTTTTGTCGGCGTTATAAGAGATGTAACCGAACAGAAAAAATCCGATAAACTGAGAGATGACTTTATTGCAACTCTGACCCATGATTTGCGGACACCGCTTCTGGCAGCTATTCAGACTCTGAGTTTCTTTTTGGACGGCGCCTTGGGCGAACTAGATGAAAAACAAAAGCTCCTTTTATCTACAATGCAAAAGAGTAACGAAGATTTATTGGGACTTGTAAATGCTTTGCTGGAAGTTTATAAGTATGATGCGGAAAAATTGGAACTTGTTAAAACGGATTTTAATATATACAATCTTGTAGAACAGGTCTACAATGAATTAAATCCGCTTGCGCAGTCAAAGAGTATAGAATTTACAATAGATTGTTCCGATAAAAATATTATTATAAATGCTGACAGAAGCGAAATCAGGCGCGTAATATGCAATCTTTGCGGAAATGCAATAAACTATACTCAGGAAGGCGGCAAGGTTGTAGTAACACTAAAAACAGAGAGCAGAGATTTAATATTTTCAGTTGCCGATAACGGTTGCGGAATACCGCAGGAAGATATTCCGAACATGTTTCAAAGATTTTCTCAGGGAACAAGTAAAAAACGTTCTACGGGAACAGGATTGGGTTTATATTTGTCGCGCCAGATTATTGAATCACACGGCGGAAAAATTTGGCTGGAAAGCCGTTTGAATAAGGGAAGCGAATTTTCGTTTCTGCTTACCGATACGGTTATTCAAAGAGAGGAAAGTTTAGTATGATAAAAGTTCTTTTGGTAGAAGACCATGAGCTATATAGAATGGGTTTGTCAATGCTTTTGGATAAAGCTGACGGAATATCTCTGATTTCTGAAGCGGCTGATGGGCTGGACGGTGTAAAAAAAGCCAGGGACTCCGCACCGGACGTCATTCTTATGGATATAGGGCTTCCTAATATTGACGGAATCGAAGCAACACAGCGTATTAAGGATTTTAATCCCGAAGTAAAGATTTTGATTTTCACTTCACGTGACAGCGAAAATGATGTATTTGAAGCATTCAAGGCGGGTGCTGACGGATATATTATGAAAGGAGCAACTCCGGAACAGACTGTTTCCGCAATAAAAGCGGTTTATGAAGGGGTCGGCTGGATTGATCCGAATATTGCTAAAATGGTATTTTCTAACTTACAGAGACCAGTTGCAAAAACTGAAAACGGGATGACAGGGCCTAAGCGGGCTGATAATTCCTACGGTTTAACAGACAGAGAACTTGATGTACTGGAACTAATGGTAGAAGGTTTATCCAATCCACAGATAGCCGACAGGCTTGTTATTACCAGAGCAACCGCGAAAGCGCATGTTCACAGCATTCTTCAAAAACTCTGCGTCTCATCAAGAACCCAGGCTACAGTAACTGCAATGAAGGAAGGTTTGGTTTAATGTTTGAAGCTTTGGCCGGCATGATAATGGCAATGAAAGTCCATTTTAACCAAATGAAATATTCTTTGACAAAACGACAGGATACTGTTGTTGCAGAGACTATTTACCGCAATGAAGTCGATAAAATCGGTGAAACCGAAAAATATGAAAAAAGCCGGCTGCCCGAGTCAGGTTATATGACAGTTGCCGAATATGAAGAAAAATCCCGCGCGATGACAAAAAAAGAAATTAATGCAAAAATTTTGTCGGAAGCCGAAATGCCAAAAGACTCAAATATGGTTTATATTCCGCAGAAAAAATTTCATCTTGTCAAATACAATGATCCTGTCGGAAGTCCTGAACTTACTTTGCCGAGAAAACTTAACTTTGACAGACAGATAAATGCACAGGGAATTGTATCAGGTGATTTTACCAAGCTGGTTTATCCGGCTGTTTATTATTATGCGCAGAACGATTGTACAAGCTGTGATTTGTTTCTTATAAACCTTGATTCTTCTCTTTCGAATTTGGAAAAAGTAAAAAAAGCAAATATTGTGAACAAAGAGCCCAAACCCTTAATTTCAACATCAAAAGATATTGATACAAAATTTATATTCAGAACGCTTACCCCGATTGATTTTTCAAGCGATAGTAAAAAACTTGCCGTTAAAGAAAAAGTCGGACACAGGCATGACGGCATCTGGGAAACTAATTTGTGGATTTATGATTTTGAGAAAAAAGAGGCAAGAAAACTCCCGCAGATAAGAGATGCCATTGTTAATTACTGGGCAATGGCAGGCGGTGTGGATTTCGATGAAAAACGCTGGGATATTTATCCTATGGGGTTTGATGCAAATGACCAAAACAGAATAATCGTTTGCGCGTATGCTTATACAGGAGAAGTCCCCAAATTTCTGGGTACTTGGAGTATAGACGTATACGGAGAAAATTCACGGCTGGAGGCTTTGGACGGAAGCTATATTCCCGTGTCTGTCGTTGGTTACAGACTGGCAGAAGAAGCCGAAGTTATTCCCGTGTCTGAAGTCGAGTATGAAGCCAGAAGGGCAAAAGAACTTGAAAAGGCTAAAGAAAAAGATATAAAAGAAGCCGAAAACTTTGAAAAGAAAGTAAAAAAATTGGAATATGAAAGAAAATTACACCGGATGGACATGGAGACAATGCTTAAAATAAAACAGCGCAAAGAGTTTTTAAAACAAAATTACAAAAAAGGTGCTGACGGATTAACAGGAAGCTAAGGAAAGAAATAATAAAAATAGACTTAAATCAACAATATCGCAAAACAATAAATCTTTTGAATTTGCACCAAGTTTCAAAAATTTGCAAATTATAGCCCCCGGAAAATGGAATGCTGACATTCTAAAAAAAACATTCCGGCAAAAATTATTTAATATGTAATTGCAAATTTTAAACAGTTATCTTTTTTTAATCGAAAATCATTATAGGCTTGGATAATATTATCAAGCGAATATTCGGAGCTTACAAGAAAATCCGTATTTATTACACCTCCGGATATTAAATCCAGAAGTTTTTCACAATGAACGGCATCTACACCTCCGGTTTTAAATATAAGATTCTTACCATACATTTGAGGTAGCGGTAAAATCTGATTTTCTTCGTACATTGCTACAACAGCAACATTTGCATTTGCTCTTGCAATTTTCCAGGCTGTCTCGAATGTGTTTTTTCCCCCTGCACATTCTGCAACACAATCTGCCCCGCGTCCTTCCGTTAATAATTTTATCTCTTTTTCTATATCACATTTTCCGGGATTAAAAACATAATCGGCAAGTTCTGATTTTCGCGCCAGATTAAGCCGGTATTCATCAATATCAATTGCAATGATTCTGGCAGGATTAAAGATTTTTGCGCAAGCCATTGCACATAAACCAACCGGCCCTGCTCCAATAACTGCAAAAACATCACCTTCCTTGACATTACAAAGCTCCGCCCCGAAATAACCGCTTGAAAGAATATCACCGGTAAACAGTGCATTCTTATAACTTACATTATCCGGGATTTTCGTTAACCCCCTATCGGCAAAAGGCACCCTTACATATTCAGCCTGACAGCCGTCAATTGTACATCCCAGCTCCCAGCCGCCATTAGAACAGTTATTTATAAACCCGCGTTTGCAGAAGAAGCACTCCCCGCAGAAAGTTTCACAGTTTGCACTGACTCTGTCACCTATCCGGAGATTTTTAATATCTCCGCCGACTTCGGCAATTTCACCGACAAATTCATGCCCGAGGACAATTCCATCTTTTGCTTTCGGAACAAATCCGTCTATAATATGCAAATCACTTGTACATATTGAGGAAAGTTTTACTTTTACAATAGCATCACGCGGGTGTATTATTTGAGGATACGGGCGCTCGGTTAATTCAATTGTATTTTTATGCCAAACCAGTGCTTTCATATTATTATTCTAAATGAACAATTCCGATTTGAAATCGTTTATATGATATAATGTTTTAGATAAGGAGGGAAATATGAAAAAAACATTATTAGTTATTACAGCGTTAAGTCTTTTTGCCGGATGTGCAACACTTTCTTCACAAGCAGTTACTTCAAATAATTCTGAAAGAGGATATATATCAGTAAGCACTTCCGCAAATACGGAAGTTGCACCTGATGTTGCGGAAATATCATTTGCAGTCCAGACTTCCGACAACAAGTCTATGCAGAAAGCAACTCAATTGAATAAAGAAATTTCAGATAAAGTTTACTCTGTTCTGAGCTCTATGCTGAATGCTTCAAACGGTGATTATATAAAAACCGCAGACTTCAGTGCTTCACCGATTTATACATATTCGGGGAACAAAAGAAATCTTGATAAATACGAAGTATCCAACAGAGTAATAGTACATACCAAGTCCATTGATAAAGTAGGTACAATGATAGATAAAGCTATAGAGGCCGGAGCTACAAATGTCGATAACCTGACATTTTCCGTTTCAAATTACGATTCACAATGCAATGAACTTCTTGGTATTGCGGCAAAAAAAGCCCAAACCAGAGCTTCATATCTTGCAAAAAATCTTGCTGCCTCGCTTGACGGTGTAAGATCCGTAGACTTAAGCTGCAATGCTAATAATTACGGCACACCAAGATTATACATGGCAAAAAATATGTTAGCATCTGTTGCTGATTCGGAAGCCGCAGGAAGCTCTCCGACAACAATTTCAAAGGGTGTTGTTAAAATTAACGCAAATGTTAACGCAAGTTTTTATGTAAAATAGTTAAAATAGACGACAGGGCGGTAATTCCGCCCTGTTCGTTTTATGTTAAAATAAGCTTATGAAAGATAAAAATAAAGTAATAAAAAAAATCAATAATGCACTAAATGCAAATGATATTGAATCTGCAAGAAGATTTATTGAAAATGATTTAAAACGATTCGGAACAAACGAAGAATATTATTTCTATCTTGCTCTGATAACAGAGAATTTAGAGAAAAAACGCGAATTGTATTCCGAAGCAATAGCTCTAAAACCGGATTTTCTCGACGCATACATAAACAGAGGGCTTGTAAACAATGAGCTGCAGGATTATGAAAAGTCCATAGAAGATTATAATAAAGCAATCGAATTGGATTCAAAATGTGCACTTGCTTATAATAACCGCGGATATACAAAATACCGGCAAAAAGATTTTCAGGGAGCCTTGGAAGATTATAACAAAGCAATTCTCCTGAGTCCTAAGTTTAAAATGGCAATTGATAACAAGGCAAACCTTGTCTCCGAGGTTTGTGTTGCGGATGACAAAGATTTCAGCGAAAAGTACTACCTGAGTTTAGGTATAAAAGAAGTCAATTCCGGGAATTTCACAGAGGCCGTAAAAAGTTTGAATGAAGTTTTGAAATACAATTCAAAATCTGACTTGGCATATTTTTACAAAGGAATTGTATACCACAGCCTGAATAAAGTAAAAGAGGCTTTCGAAAATTATTCAAAAGCAATAGAGATTAACAAAAAAATGCCCGATGCTTATTTTAACCGCGGGCAGCTGATAATGAAAACTAACCCTAAAGGTGCACTTGATGATTTCGTCTCCGCAGTTGCTCTGGACGGGAAATTCATCGATGCATACTACTCAATTGCAGTTATACAAAAAGAGATGAAACAGTATGAAGATGCAATAAAAAATCTTGATAAGATTATAGAGCTTGAACCGCAGGCTGTTAATGCGAAAGCACTGAAAAAACTTATTTTGAACAAATATATGAAAGGTTGATTTTTACATTGCCTGTAGGGTATAACTATATTATGAAGAAGTTTGCGGGAGTATTTTTAACATTAGCATTAATAATGCCCGGCTGTTGTGCTGATGACGGGATTGTTACTCTTGACAAGAACGGAGTGGAAAAGCCGGAGATTAAGATAGAATCCAATGCCAAGCAGTTAAAAGGTTCTCTGCTTGTTAACGATTCCGAAACTCTTGCACATTTGATAGAGATTCAGAAGGACCATGATATAAAAGATTTGGAAAAGCTCTGGCAGGGTACGGTTGAAAATAATCAGGTTATAGAATTTGCGCTAAAAAAACTTGCCACTCCGGAATCGCAAAGACGTATTCACTCTTCACTTATGGCAAAAACTCTTTCTGCCGTCATTGCCGGCGCTTCTTTTGTTCCCAGTCTTATGGGAGCGAATTACGGAATACAGACTTCCGCCTTCTCGGCAGGAAGACTTGCACAGGGACTTTTGAACAGAAAAACCGTTCCGCAGCAAACACCGCTGACTGATACGGAATTGATTGAACTTGCAAGTATGATAGAAGATTTACAGGATTCTTTAATCAGTTCTTATTACAATTATAAAAATACTCTGAGTCAGCTTAAAGATACACGTTCAAAAATGATTCTGTACAGCAGAAACTATACAAAAGCACTGGATAGCGGTAATATTCTGGAAATTGCAATATCGTCTTCTTTATATGACACAATGAGGATACAGGAATTTAATCTTGAACAGTCTGCAAAAAAATATCATATACAGCTGCAAAGACTTGCCGGGAAAAAAGTAGTTGATGCGCTTGATTTATACCAGTATGATTTTAATTCCGTATTATACAAAGACGGGGGTAAATCAGGGGACAAACCTACAGGAAGCAAATCTACAGAGATTAAAGTTTCAGGGAATAACATAACAGAGGATAAACCTGTAAAGAATAAATCTACGGAATTTAAATCAACGGAAAATAAAGGAGGAAAAGATGTTAAAAAATAAAATTACTGCCTCTTTTATACTTTTCTGTCTGGTTTCTGTACCTGCTCTTGCAGAAGTCAAGCTTGATGATATAAGCTCGCCGAAAGATATATTTTTCCGGCTCGGGACAACTGACGTACCAGAAAATAAAATTGACATAAACGGAAAAATTGATGTTAAACCCGCTGTTGTAAAAGAGGATGACAAATTCTACGGTGAAGGAATTACATACGCAGATTTGAGTATAAAGAAAATGGCTCTTGAGGTTTCTAAATCCATAGAAGTGGATTATAATGAAATGATGGAGGATTTGTCGCTCTTGTGGCAGGGTGCTGCAACTAAAAGCGATACTATAAAATTTGCAATTTATAAACTTTCTAACCCTGAAAAAGATAAACCTGATGCCGGAGCCGTAAAAAAAGTTCTTACAACAATAGCTGGAATGTCAACATTCCTCGGCGCTGGCATGGGTAACCCAATGCTCGCAAGTGCCGCTCTTATAGGTGGAAACACACTGGGAATAATGTCACAGGATGATAAAGAGTTAAATTACAAGTATTCCAGAGTTACTGATGCTGATATGATAATTCTTGTAAGAAAAGTGGATGAATTACAGCAAAAAGTTGTTGATATGTATTACGATTACATGACAGCAAGACAATATTATGATATGACAACCGAAATGGTCGAACAAAGGCATCGAAATTACCAAAACTCTCAAAAACTCTCAAAAGAAGTTATTTTGATTACGGATACTTTTTATCGTGATGCTCTGGATGAACAGGTTAAAGCACGCGGCAACTTTTTTGAAAAACGCTCAAGACTTGAGCAGCTTGTCGGAAATGATGTATTCAGACAGTTTGAGGCAAAAATAGATGAACGGGCAAAAAACTGATATAAAAGCAAAATATGCGGGTTTTAAAGTAAAATTGCTTCCAGCTGCTTCACGGCATTTTCCACCGTATCATTCACAACCTGATAATCAAATTGTTTTGAATTCTCTAATTCCGGCTTAATCGAAGCAAGGCGTCTTTGGATAGCTTCCTCCGTCTCCGTATGCCGTCCTCTCAATCTGGCTTCCAATTCCTCCAAAGACGGCGGTACTATAAATATTAATACAGCTTCCGGCTTAAGCTTTTTTACATTTAAAGCCCCTTTTGTATCAATTTCCAAAATCAAATTGTCGCCATTTTGTAAACATTCTTCAACAAAGGACTTCTTTGTACCGTAATAATTTCCCGAAAATTCCGCCCATTCCAAAAATTCATCATTAGAGATGCATTCTTTAAATTCTTCCGGAGAAAGAAAAAAATAGTTTTCACCATGAACTTCTCCTTCTCTTTTCCGGCGGGTTGTACAAGATACAGACAGTTTAAATCCGGGATGTTTATTTAAAAATTCTTTTATTACAGTACCTTTTCCGACACCTGAAGAGCCGGATATAACAAATAATTTCGTCATTCTTCTTTCTCCAGGCTTTTGTGAACTATTGTTTCATAATCAACAGATGCGGCTTGTTCTTCTTTTATTTCTTTTTTTACAGCCGCTTCCTGTTTTTGTTCGGATGGTTCATCACAATAATGTTCCTGTAAAGAATCTTCCGCATTTTTCTTCATAAATTTTAATACCGTAAGTTTAGGCATATCCATCGGTTCGGTGCATATTTCTATATAACAGAGTTTATTCATAATCTGGGTAACTTTTAATGCTTTGTCAAAATCATCTGCGGTAGAAACCTTTGTCGACCATACATCACCTTCAAACACGCGCGCAAATTTTGAATAATTCATCTGCATTATATCATTAAACTTATCGTCGGGATTTTTTGACAGCACCCGTTCTACGGTATAACCCTGATTATTTAGAACTATAATAACAGGCTTGATGCCTCGGCGCAGCATATTCCCGACCTCCATTGCCGTAAGCTGGTGCGAACCTTCTCCCGTTATCAAAATTACTCTGGCATTCGGTTTAGCAAGACAGGTTCCGAGAAGGGCCGGAGTGCCCCAGCCTATTGAACCCCATAACACCTGTGACTGCAAATCTGCATTTTCAGGAAATTTGATAAGCGAAATTCCCTGAGGAATTATACCCGTTTCCGCAATAACAATATCATTTTCTTTTATAAATTCCTGTAAACGCGGATAAATATAGCTCGAAGTTAATGTCCCCGCCGTTATATTGGAATTTTCATATCCGATTTTCGGCTTTTCAATTCCGGCTTCGCGTTTTTGAATAAGTTCTGCGGATTTTTCCAAAACATCGCTCATCTTTATATTTTCATATCGTTTGCCATCAATATAAGTATATGTACCATATATTGCAATATGGTTATTTATTTTATACGGCAAATCAAACCCAAAAGCATTCAAATCCGTATAAACAGGCCCTACTGCAATAAGACAGTCCGTGGTTTCAAGATATTTTTGCGCCGTAGGATTGGCATATTTCGAAAAATATCCGCCGAGATATTTTTCATAATCCATACTAATAAGGTTTGCACCCATTAAAAAATTGGTTACAGGAATCCCGGTTTTTTCAACAAATTCCCTATATTCTATTTTTGCATCAAATCGTTTTACCAGAACATCTCCGAGTATAACAGGCTTTGAAGATTTGTTAACTTTTTCGGCAATTTTTGCAGCAACATCCTCCAGAACCTCTTCATCGCTCAACCATTCATAACTTACTTCTCTATCCGAAAGTTCCATTTCGGCAATATCAAGAGGAATTGCGATATAGACAGGCTTACGTTCTTTGACAAATGTTTTCAATACTCTGTCAATTTCTATTTTTGCATTATCTCTTGTAAGATAAGCAGTTGCCGCCGTCACCTGTTTGTATGCCTCATAAAAAGCATAGTAATTTACTTCCTGAAAGTTATGATGAACACAGGTTTTATTCTCTATACATTTTGTTGAAGGAACACCTACAATACTTATAACCGGCACATTTTCTGCCATAGAACCTGCTATAGCGTTTATTACACTTAATTCTCCTACTCCGTATGTAGTTATGACTGCACCAAATCCGCGTTGCCGCGCATAACCGTCCGCAGCATATCCGGCATTAAGTTCATTTGTACAGCCTATCCAATTTGTTTTCGGATTATTTTCAACTGCATATAATATATTAAAATTATAATCTCCGGGTAAGCCGAAAAAATCATTTATCCCGAGCTCTTCAAGTTTTTTTACCAGATATTCGGCAGTATTCATTCTCTTTCCTCTCAATTTTGTGTCTATAATAACATGGTAGAAATGATAAATAAAGATACATTTATGTTAGAATTTTCTTATGGACAAAATTTTTTCGGATAAGATTAATATTCTAAAAGCGCTTGCTATAACACTCGTTGTTTCCGGGCATTTGGAATTTAGATTTTTTGATATGTTTCCGCCGTATTCATTCCAGCTTGCATTATTTTTCTTTATTTCGGGAATGCTTTTTAAAGATAAATACCTTGACAGAGTATTGGAATTTATTCAGCGCAGAGTAAAAAGCCTGCTGGTTTTATATTTTCTGTATTCAGCTTTTTACGCCGCGGTAACGGTTGTAATTTTTAAACTTACGGGAAAATTTTGGGGCATGGAATTGAGTTGGAAAAACTTTTTTATAACCCCGTTCCTAAACGGACATCAGTTCGATTTGGCCTGCCCGATGTGGTTTGTCACACAATTATTTATGACAATGATAACCTTTCTGTTTCTGCAAAGAATGTTCAGAGAAAGAAGCGAAAAGTTCCGTTTTATAATTTATACCATAATGGGATTTTCGGCAATTCCGCTATCTAAAATATTTGAACTTACTCCGGTATTTTTAATTATTGTAAGAACGATGTTCTCACTGTTCTTTGTATATTTGGGACATTTTTATACACGTAATATTCACGGAAAACATAATATTTTTACTCCTCAAATTTTAGGAGCAATTATTTGCATACAGGCTGTTTTATGGCATTTCAACAGGGATTTTGATCCCGTCCACGGAATAGGATTAAGCTATGTGCTTGTATGGGCAAGATTTGACAGTCAAATTATAGTCCCAGTGCTTACAAGTATTACGGGAATCTGGTTTTCGTTGTTCTTCATCAATGTAACTTATGATTATTTAAAAAACATAAAGTTCATAAAACTTATCGGCGAAAATACTTATCATATTATGGCAAATCATCTTTTCGTAATGTATATAATTACGGCTGTAATATTTAAAATTAACGGTATTCCGATGAGCGAAAGAAATCTTCATAATATCTATTGGATTTTTAATCCGGTGCAGAATACATATCTGTATTTTGTACTCACAATGCTTATCACAACATACACGGGCGCAGGGCTTAAGTATATTAAATCCAGGATATTACGATAAGATTTCTGTCATAAATCTCTTCAAGAGGCAATCTGTAGTTTATAATATCTTTCACTTCCGCTTTGAAATGCTTTAAAACAGGCAGAGCCTTTTCAATTTCGTCCTTAGCTTTCTGGGATTTGTACGCTATAAAGTAGCCGTTCTTCTTTAAGAGCGGGAGAGCATATTCACTAATTTTCCCTAAATCCGCAACTGCACGGCTTGTTATAATATCAAATTTTTTATTTTTTAAATTCTCAACCCTGTCACAAATCAAGGATAAATTATCAAGACCGAGCGTATTTTTAATATTAATATTTGCATTAATTTTCTTTTTTATACTGTCAAGCCCCGTAACATTAAGTTCCTGATGTTCAATTGCTATAGGAATTGACGGAAAACCTCCGCCGCAGCCTATATCCAGAAGTTCTCCCTTTTTTATTTTATATTTTTTTAGAAACAAATTAATCGCAAGCGAGTCATAAATATGTTTTTCAAATAAAACAGCCTCGTCATTTTTGGATATAAGATTAATTTTAGCATTCTCTTCAAGAAATGCTTTACTATAATCCGTAAAATCGCTTTTTATCTCAAATTTATCCATACTTGTTCTCTATTTCTTTAAAAACATCTTTATCCATGCGCAGTTTCATATCATTAATTCTTCTGTCTATTTTAGTTATATCAACCGAACCGGCAAGGTTTTGGGCAATTTTACGCGCTTTAAAATATTCAGTCAGAGCTTTTTTATTCAAAGAAATATTATTGTAATAATAATCTCCAAGAGCTACGGAAGCTTCCAGAATATAGAAATCTTCATTTATAAATTCAGCGCTCTGTTTCGCTTCCTTAAGAAAATCCAAGGCTCTCTTGTCACGCTCTTTAACATAAATCTTTGCCAAATAAGACGCATTGTAATATATGCCATCATAGTTGTTATTTGATTTTTCAATATCATAAGCTTTCTTAAAACAATTTTCCGCATCGGAAAAATTACCGTTATCATAATAGCATGAAGCCATATTTGAATATGCCAGAGCTTTATACGGGTTATTTTCCTGAATCATTATACATTTTGAATAATATTCAAACGCGGTTTTATAATCTTCCTTATCATCATTTGCAAGAGCATACTTGAAATATAACTCCGCAAGAATCTCCGGCGGCGTATTTTCATCCATTGAAGCAAGAGCTTTTTCGTAATAAGAATAAGCTTCGTCAGAATTGTTGACTGATGCATATATATTTCCCAAAAGCGTACAGGCGGTAACCATAAGTGATTGCGGTGTATCAACCGAATAAATAACTTTTTTTGCAGTCTCTATTGCCAATTCGATTTTATACATCAAAAAATATAAATCAGTAAGCTCATAGTATAAATAATTTAAATTAATTACTTCCTGATTTTGTTTATAATATGTTTCTGCAAGCTCATAATAATGACGGGACTTTTGATACTCTCTAATTTCCTTATACAAACGCGCAAGCGCAAGCCTTGCGTCCACTACGGAACGAGAGTCTATATTATTTGTTTCAAGAATTTTACGATACTCTTCTATAGCTTCCGTATGTTTTTTTTCTTCTGCAAGTTTCCTTGCTATATTAAATCTCACATCTATACTGTCAGGTTCCTTGGGCTTATCAACGGCAGATTTCTGTGAAAGTTCCGGTGTTTGAACTTCTGCAATTTCTTTTTTCCCTTCCTCCAGTTCTTTGATACGGGAATTGTGATATTCTATTTCAGCCCTCAATGCCTGCCTTGATATCATAATTTCACGGGTCTGCAACGGCTCCTTAAGCTGTTTTTCATAAATACTTATAATATATTTATGCAATTTTATCTCAGTTTTTGCAGGAATTGAAATATCAATATTTTGCTGGAAATAATCCTGAACATAAATGGTTTCGCCCGCCTGAAAAATCATCAGATTGGTTTTTAAATAATCTATAGAAAATTCGTCATACAACTCAAAAACAGCCAGTGCATTTAAAGTCAAACCGTGCCGCACCGTGCGCAAAAACCAGAAAAAGTTCCTGATAGTCTGTGGTATAAGGTTAACATATGTCAATCCGAGATATGAATCAAAATTCATTCCAGCCTGCGCAAATTTTGTCAAAAATTCATTTAAAGAAATTTTCATTGCCTGAATAATTTTTACCGAAAGAGCCGTATAGTAATAATAACCTCGCGTATATTTATAAAAATCATCCAGTGTAATATCCGTACATTGAATTTGATGAAAATCCAGGAATTCTTTAAAAATTTCGGGTGAAAAAGCCTTGAGAAATATTTTCCTGTCAGTTTTGGCATCACCTGCTATATCATCAATCATTGCACGGGTTGATATAATAATCTTAACATTATTACATTTTGCCGTTTCTTCAAGAAAATCTTGTATAAGCTTTTTATTCTCCCCCAAAACATCATCATAGGAGTGCAAAACTATTACAAAGGGTTTTCTTATAGATGTCAAATACTGTTGAAATTTAAGCGAAAGGGTTGTAATTTTAGCATTTAGATTAACAGCCATCGAAATATCGCTTTTTTCAATAACATCAATAAATGAAAGCAAAATATCATCACATACGGTGGAAACTTTGCAGTAATATTCAAGTTTTATCACTTTTGAGGCAAAAAATTCCGAAATATAATTAACAAACTGCCTTTTCCCTGTTCCCAAAAAACCGTGAATGTGAAGCAAAACTTCATCAGAAGCTATAAAATCAATTGCTTTAATAATTTCAGCATAATTATTCTTTTTCAAAAAAGGATTTATTTTGCCGGATTCAGGCAAAATAATGTCTTCCGCGTCAATGGAGCTGTCCAAAAACTTATAACCCATATAACGATTTTAATAGATATTTATATAATTTGCAAATATCTGATATAATAGAAAAAAACGGAGGAATAAAGATGCTTGGAAAATTGTTGGAACTGGGACTAACCGTAATTATCGCTTATTTAATAGGTTCAATACCTACAGGTTATTTGATTGTAAAAGCTAAAACCGGACAGGACATAAGAACAGTAGGTTCCGGCTCAACCGGAGCTACTAATGTAAAACGCGTACTCGGTAAAAACTACTTTTTCCTGGTTATGGCTCTTGATGCCTTAAAAGGTATTATATCAGTCCTTTTGGCAGAACATTTTATCACAGCAGGCTCTTCGCTGGGCATTGCGCCGGTATTAGCATCAATAGCAGTTATTATCGGACACAGTAAATCGGTATTTTTACAATTTAAAGGCGGAAAATCCGTTGCATCAGGTGTCGGAACAATACTTGCACTTAATTGGGAAGCAGGACTTACTATCGCAATTGTATGGGGCTTTGTTACGTATACCACCAAATACGTCTCCGTAGGCTCAATTATTGCACTCGTTTTATCACCATTTTTAATGTACTTTTTTAATGCTCCTGCAGCATATATTGCATATTGCTTTTTAGGAGCAATTTATATCATTTATTTGCACAGAGAAAATATTAAACGTCTCATTGCCGGAAATGAAAATAAAGTAAGGTAAATAACCGTTAAAAGAGCCCAAAATTATAAAGACAGATTAAGCATGGCTGATTGTTTTTATTCTGATAGTGTATGTTTCACAATTAATAAGCCTCTTAGAATTTGTCAAGAAAATTAATAAAATTTCATGCAAAAAATGTTACAAAGTTAATAATATTGAGATTTGTAAATTTATTGCTATAACTGGCTTTCAACCCTTTGTGACGTTTTGTGAATTTATTGATTAGTATACGCATTTGATTTATCATTTAAATATAGGATTAGATTTTGGGAAGAGAATGTTATTCTCATATTATAAGGAAAGCTGAAAAGAAAAATAGCTCGCCTTAATGTAAAATTGGAGGTTTACAGGCAATGCAAAATAGTTTAAATAAGGAAAGAAATATAGTAGAATTTACCTCGCCGTCAAAAGTTACGACAGATGTTATCAAAGGTTCCGGGGTTTCTCCTATTTCTAAATCTGCAGAGCCCGTAAAAGCTGTTCAAATTAAACCTCTAAAAATGAACAGCATTCACGTAATCAAAAAAGACGGTACAAGAGAAGAGTTTGATAATAATAAAATCATAAGTGCCGTAAAAAAATCCGCAACCAGAGCGTTAGTAAATTTCTCAGATGTGGAATTAAAAGAAATATGCGAGTTTGTTGATAATAATATTATTAAAATGAACCGCACAGAAGTTACTATAGCAGAGATGCACAATCTGGTTGAAGGTGCTCTTGAACATATTAACCCGAGTGTTGCACAAAGCTATAGAAATTACAGAAACTATAAACAGGATTTTGTGCATATGCTGGACAAAGTTTATCAGGAATCACAAAGAATTATGTACATCGGTGACAAAGAAAATGCTAATGCCGACTCTACACTTGTTTCCACAAAGCGTTCATTGATTTTTAATGAACTTAATAAAGAACTGTATAAGAAATTTTTCCTTACTGTTGATGAATTGCAGGCGATAAGAGATGGTTATATTTATATCCACGACATGTCCGCAAGGCCCGACACAATGAACTTCTGCTTATTTGATGTAGCATCAGTTCTCAAGGGCGGATTTGAGATGGGTAACTTGTGGTACAACGAACCGAAATCTTTGGATGTTGCATTTGACGTAATCGGCGATATCGTTATGGCTGCAGCAAGTCAACAATACGGCGGGTTTACTGTTGCGGAAGTTGATAAAATCCTTGCACCGTATGCCGAAAAAACTTACCAAAGACAGTATGACAAGTATTTGTGCTTAGGTTTGTCCTTTGAAAAAGCAAGAGAAGCTGCCCTGGCTGATGTTCAAAAAGATTTTGAACAAGGCTTTCAGGGCTGGGAATACAAATTTAATACAGTAGCATCCTCAAGAGGCGACTATCCGTTTATTACGGTAACAGCAGGTTTGGGAACCGGAGAATACGAAAAGATGGCAACCCTTGCAATGCTCAGAATAAGAATGGGCGGTCAGGGTAAAAAAGAATGCAAAAAACCTGTTTTGTTCCCTAAGATAGTATTCTTGTATGATAAAAATCTGCACGGAGAGGGATGCGTTAATGAAGACTTGTTTAAAGCAGGTGTAGAATGCTCCAAGAAAACAATGTATCCTGATTGGTTGTCCCTGACGGGAGAAGGTTACGTTGCTTCAATGTACAAAAAGTACGGCAAGGTTGTTTCACCAATGGGCTGCAGAGCGTTCTTGTCACCCTGGTTTGAAAGAGGCGGTATGAATCCTGCCGATGAAAATGATTCTCCTATATTTGTAGGCAGATTTAATATTGGTGCAATCAGCTTACATTTGCCGATGATTTATGCTAAGGCTAAAAAAGAAAGCAAGGATTTTTATGAAGTACTTGATTATTATATGGAATTAATCAGACAGCTTCATATCAGAACTTATGATTATCTGGGTGAAATGAAGGCCTCCGTTAATCCTCTGGCATTCTGCGAAGGCGGATTCCTTGGCGGTCATTTAGGTATACATGATAAAATCAGACCCGTTCTGAAATCTTCAACGGCATCATTCGGTATCACAGCATTAAACGAATTACAGGAACTCCATAACTGAAAATCCCTTGTAGAAGATGGTGAATTTGCTCTTGAGGTTATGGAATACATTAACAAGAAAATTCAGGAATACAAAGAAAAAGACGGAATCTTATACGCGATATACGGTACTCCTGCAGAGAATTTGTGCGGACTTCAAATTAAACAATTCAGAAAGAAGTACGGAATTGTTGCAAATGTTTCCGATAAACCTTATGTTTCAAATTCTTTCCACTGCCATGTATCAGAACAGATAAGTCCGATTGAAAAACAAGATTTGGAAGGCAGATTCTGGGATTTATTCAACGGCGGCAAGATTCAATACGTAAAGTATCCGATTGATTACAATACGGATGCGGTAGAAACTTTGATTAACAGAGCAATGGATAAAGGCTTCTATGAAGGTGTAAATCTGTCATTATCATACTGCGACGATTGCGGACATCAGGAGTTGAATATGGATGTATGCCCGAAATGCGGTTCAAAAAATCTTACCAAAATTGAGAGAATGAACGGTTATCTTGCATATTCAAGAGTTAAGGGCGATTCAAGGCTTGCCGATCATAAAATGGAAGAAATTAAAGACAGAGTTAGTATGTAGAAAGGATTTTTAGAAAAGTATGGAGTCCTGGAGACTTCATACTTTTTTATCTAAAAGGTTTAAGGGGTATGAATTATCACAATATTACAAATGACGATATGTTAAACGGAGACGGTTTGCGGGTAGTATTATGGGTAGCAGGCTGCACGCATCACTGTCATGGCTGCCAGAATCCTATTACCTGGGATGTCACCGGCGGAATCCCCTTTGATAATGCGGCAGAAGATGAACTGTTTGAGGCCTTAAGAAAGCCGCACATTTCCGGCATAACATTTTCGGGCGGAGACCCGCTTCATCCTTTCAACAGAGAAGAAGTTTTCAGACTCGCCCAAAAAATACGTGATGAGCTTCCCGAAAAAACAATATGGCTATATACGGGATTCCTCTGGGAAGAAATTAAAGATATTCCCGAAATTAAATATATGGATGTTGTCGCAGAAGGCAAATTCGTTCAGGAACTTCTGGACAATAAGCTGCATTGGGTAGGAAGTTCAAACCAGAGAGTTATTGATGTTAAATCAACATTTGAATCCGGCGAAGTTGTATTGCACACTACATAAGCTAAAAACGAATACGTTTATTCATATAGTTAGCAGATATTAGTCCCAGTATACGTTCCATACCTGAAGAAGAGTGGTAGTGTCTTGTCAGACTCTTGCCAAACACTCCGAAAAATGCATTTTTAATACCGCTAAGCATACTTTTATTCGGGTCTTGTTTTTGTACTATGATTTTATACAAATCTTCATTATAGCGGCCTCTTTTATTTTTTAGTTTGCCTACAATATCGTATTTTGATTTTTGAGCGTATTCATTAACACCTTTTGAATTCAAAAAACTTTCTTGGATATCTTGCGGCCAACCGCCTGTTGTTCTTAAATTTCCGTAAAAATTTGTGTTGTTAATCGGGGTGATATTCATAAATTTCTCCTTTAATCTGGTTGTAAGTTTAATTCTATATAAACATGTTATAAATGTAAATAGAAATGTCACAATTTATTAAGAATTATTTCCTAAAAATCTTTGATTTGATATAATACCTGTATAGGAGCTGTATTATCACGGAGGCAGAATGAAAGAACGTGAAAGCAATGTATTGTCATTATTAGAAGATAAAACTAATATTTATGCACGAAAAATCGCATTGGGTATGAAAACGCAATTTGGCTGGAAAGAACTCACTTATGACGGTCTGGGACTTATGTCAAGAAGGCTTGCAGCATATCTTATGAATGATTTAGGGCTGCAAAAAGGAGAAAAACTAGCAATTTTATCAGAATCAAAACCGGAATACGGAGCTTGCGTTTTTGCGTCTGTAATATCAGGCTTGATTACTGTCCCTTTAGATATAAAATTAACAAAATATGAATTACAATCCATTCTTTCCGACTGCCTGCCTTCAGTAATGCTTGTATCACAAACATATATTGATAAAGCTCTCGAACTTCAGGCAATGATACCTTCTTTAAAACATATTATTGTTATGGACGAACATCCTGTAAATGATAATTTAGAAAGTATTTATACCATTCCGAACAATTATACCTGCAAATGGCGTCATCGTTCAAGAAAATCAACAGTATTTATAATTTATACTTCCGGTACAACGGGAAAACCGAAGGGGGTTGAAACTACTTTCGGGAATATGCTTACACAGCTTCATGACCTGAAAATAGCATTTGATAAGATTTTACCGCGCGGAGATGTAAGAATTTTATCAATTCTTCCGATGAATCATTTGTTTGAAATGACCGTCGGATTTACTACCTTCTTAAATCTCGGATTTTCTGTATATTATACACACAATTTAAAACCTAAAGATATTCTGAATACAATGCGGGACAGGAAAATTAATTTTATGATTGTTGTACCTGCATTCTTAAAACTTTTAAAAACGGGGTTAGAAGCGGAAATGAAGAATACTTCCAAATTCTCGCAAAAAATGTTTCCGATTCTCTATCATTTTGCTAAATTTATTCCGTTTATATGGATGAAAAAACTTATGTTCAGAAAAATTCATAATTGTTTCGGCGGTGCTTTTAAAGGTTGTATGTCAGGCGGTGCGCCTCTGGATATAAGCGTGGCAAAATTCTTCCAGCGAGTCGGTATTCAGGTCTTTGAAGTATACGGACTCACGGAAACAAGTCCGATTGCAACAATAAATATTGAAAGACACCGTGATTTGCGTTCGGTCGGGAAACCGCTTCCCAGTTATGAAGCAAAAACAGATTCCGTTACAGGCGAGCTTTTGCTTCGCGGGCCTTCAGTTATGAAAGGATATCATAATCAGCCCGAGCTTACGCGTGAAGCAATTGATGAAGATGGCTGGTTCCATACGGGAGATATAGCAAAAATTGATGACAAGGGAAGAGTTTATATAACCGGAAGAATAAAAAATATGATTGTTCTGTCCGGCGGTAAAAAGGTTTTCCCGGAAGAAGTTGAATCGGTTATTGAAAAAAGTGATTTATTTGAAGAAGTCTGTGTATTTGGCATTTCCAGAGAAGGCGGTGCAAAGGACGGAACGGAAGATATTGCGGCTGTTGTTGTTCCGACAGAAGAAGTAAAAGCCAAATATGATGATGAAGCTCTTGAAAAAATTATGAAAGACGAGGTAAAACGTCTTTCTCAAAGACTTACTCCGTATAAACGTCCTATTAATATTACGGTTCTGAAACAAGCTTTACCGAGAACCGCAACACGCAAGGTCCAGCGGAAAAAGGTTAAGGAATTGATTCAGGCATAATATGTACGAACTGTTGGATGAAACGCGCAAGAAATGTCTTTCCTGTCATAAGTGTCGCCTCGGGGATACTCGTACTAATGTTGTTTTTGATGACGGTAAACCAAACAACAAAATGATGTTAATAGGCGAAGCACCAGGATTTTATGAAGATAAGGAAGGAAAACCCTTTGTCGGAAAAGCCGGACAGCTTTTGGACAAGATTTTTGCATCAGTGGGTTTATCCCGTGAGAATGATGTTTATATATGTAACACCGTAAAATGTCGTCCGCCTGAAAACAGAAATCCGCTGCCTGATGAAAAAGAAGCTTGTTGGGAATATTTGCAGGCTCAGATTGATATAATACGCCCCAAAATTATTCTTTTATGCGGAAATGTCGCAGTACAATCGATTTTAGGCAATGTCGGCGGAATTACAAAAATAAGAGGAAAATGGTTTGACGGCGGAGAAATTGTACACGGAGCCAAACTCATGCCGATTTTTCATCCCTCATATCTCTTAAGAAATGACAGCCGCGAAAAAGGCGGCCCGAAGTGGCTTATGTGGCAGGATATTCAGGAAATTAAACGTTACTTTGATAAACTTTGAAGACTATTTTTTGATAAGCCGCATTTTTAGAAGAATATCCGCACCGATTTTCTTATGTTCGTAGATATCAAGTTTAATGCAATCGGATATTTTGCTTACATCGTCTCCGTTGAAACAACTCAGCCCTTTATTATCATTAAGTATTTTAGGAGCAATAAACTGATAAACTTCATCAATCAGTCCTTCTTTGAGTATAGTTCCCGCAAAAGTTCCGCCGCACTCAATAAACACCGAATAAATCCCCTGCCTGTACAATTCTGCCAATACGGCTCTAATATCAAGCCTGTCGTTTTCCAGCGGAGTATTTTCTTTGGCGGCAACATAAATCTTTCCCTGTTGATATATCTTTGCATTTTTGTCAGTTCTTAAATCCTTGTCCAGAATGCATTTAAACTTATGTTCCATTGTCGGATTGTCTGCAATGACAGTATTGGATGTTGTCATAATGCAGTCAAAATCTTTTCTCATTTTATAGACCTCCGATCTGGCTTCCGACGAGGTTATCCATTTTGAATCTCCTTCAAAAGATGCAATCTTGCCATCAAGCGTTGCCGCCGTTTTTAATACAACATACGGGAGTTTTTGAGTCATATTTTTAATAAAAACTCTGTTTAAAAATTCCGCTTCTGAAGTCAGAATAAAATCTACCGTAATTCCGGCTTTTTGAAGTTTTGTAATACCATCAACTTTAGGGTTAACATCTTTCATACCCACAACCACGCGCTTTAGTTTATGTTCTATTATCAGGTCAACACAGGGCGGAGTCTTACCAAAATGCGAACATGGCTCCAGATTTACATATATGGTTCCACCCTCTGCCTCATTATTTTTTAATTTTAGCAGAGCGTCACGTTCTGCGTGATTTCCACCGTATTTTTTATGGTAACCTTTTGATACTATATTTCCTTGTTTATCCAAAACAACACATCCGACAAGCGGATTCGGAGCAACCTTACCTTTGCCGCGTTTTGCAAGCCTAAAACACATACGCATGTATTTCTCATCTGAATTCATAAATCCAGTATAGCGTAAATCGGGTAAAATATAAATCAAACAAGCTAAATTGCGAGATTTGAAATCAAATCAGAGAAATTTCTGAATTTAATTTTGCTTTGGCTTTATAAACTGTAATAATAATCTTTTAAAAGCTTTGCATCATCCTCAATATTAGGGCTTTCACAAACTATTGCACCTTTTACGTCAAAAGTCTTAAAAGCCTTGAGTAAATCTTTATAATTAAAATCGGATTCTTCAAGATTCAGGTGTTTTTTTTCTCCTTTGGCACCGTATTCAATCCCAGCAATGTGTGCGTGAAAGTTTTCAATGGCATTTTGTCCGAGTTCGCTGCCAATTTTGTCAAATATTGCACAAAATTCATCATAGGTATTGGAAATTCCGTTATATCTGGCATGTAAGTGAGAAAAATCTACGCAGGGCAATACTGTTTCAAATTCTTTTGACAGTCTTACAATCTCGTCTAAATCACCCCATTGAGTTCCTTTTCCCGTTGTTTCCGGACGTACCCAGATTTTGTTTCCCGTTTTAGCGAGAGCATCCGTTATAATTTTTGTCTGTTTTTCTACCTGTTTAAATACAATTTCTTTATCCATATCAAGATAATAAGCCGCGTGAAAAGTTATACTGTACCCGCCAAGCTCGTTTGCAGTTTCCGCAGTTTCAATAATTCTCTGCACACTTGCTTCAACTTTATCTTCTTCCCGGGCATTAAGGTTTACATAAAAGGGCGCGTGTGCCGTAATTACTTTCTTGGAAGCGCTGACAGCTTCGCGGCTTTTATCGCTTATTCTTACCCCTCTTACAAATTCCAGCTCCAGACCGTCAAGTCCCATATTATTAAGAACCTGAAAACCTTCTTCATACCCCTTTGCTCTTAAAGGAACTCCTGCCGTTAAAAAATTCAACTTGTCCACTTAACTTATCCTCATCTGTATTTTATCTTTAAAGCTGCCCTGTAGCTTATAGTTTGATTTGATTTATACATTTGTCAGCCGACAAATGTTTTACGTACGTATTCCGATTATTTACCGCTTGTATTTTCACTTTTGAGGCTGACCCATAGGTTTTAGCCCGATTTGTAGTTTTACATTTGTCAGCCGACCAGTTTTTCTACGTACGTAGTACCTATTTGAATTCTTCTCCTATTTTAGGATTAACAATTCTTATAAAGTCTTTACTATCCCCCATAAAGAAGCTCCCAAACTGCATTACGGTCGGAACAACAAGACCTTTCGATGTTGCGATAAAAAACTTGTCATCTTCAATTTTTGCAACCGTTCCGGCAGGATGAGGAACACAAAAGGCATCTGATGCGACTTCAACTTTCATAATCTTCATCATATTTCCGCGAAAAGTTGTACTTGCAAGAATAAACGGATTAAGAGCTCTTACAAATCTTTCGATTTCTTCCGCAGTTTTATTATAATTAATAAATACTTCTCTTTCACTCAAACCTTTTCCCGATACAAATTCTCCCGACGGCTGCTTAATTCTTGGCAGCGGCTGATTTTCATAAGCTCTTAAAACCTGAAGCAGAAGCTCAATCCCGAGCACATTTAATTCATTAAACAGAGTACCCATTGTGGCTTTTGAATGTATGTGATAAGGTTTTTGGGCAATAATATCACCGGTATCAAAGCTTTCATCCATAAAATGGATTGTAACTCCGGTTTCGGTTTCTCCGTTTATAAGAACTCTTGAGTATGGATTACCTCCTCTGTATTTCGGAAGCATTGAAGGATGTACGTTAATAAACCCGTCTTTTACTGATTCCAGAAGAATTTTAGGGATTTTATAATTAAAAGAGCATACAACTGCCGCATCAATATTCAAGGCCCTAACAGCCTCAATCAACTGCGGTTCGTCAAGCTCATCATAATCTATATAGTTAAGTCTTCTTGATAAAACAAAGTTCTTAAAATCATGATACATGTTATGATTTTTTTTAGGCCCTAAAACGCCGGCAATATTAACTCCTGCCATAAGAAGCCCGTCAAGACCGATATATGCCATATCCGGTATACCTACAAAAAGTATTCTTTTGTGAAACGGAGTTCTGTTAAACATTAAACCTTAACCTTAATCATATCATCTAAAATCTTTGTGCAATCATCAATCATATTGGAGCAATGTGCTTTTCTCTCCGGCGAAGCCATTTCCAGCCCTCTTGTAAGTACGCGGCAGCAAGTTGCTTTATGGGATTTCAGAAATTCATCGACAAACCCCTTTGCGGCGGCTCTTGCCTTCATGTCATTTCCCTGTTTATTATCACGTCCGAACAAATACCCGAGAATCATCTGCGAACCTGCTATGGCTCCGCAAAGGCATCCGGAACCCATACCGCCTGAAAAAGCGGTTGCAACAGGTAAAAGCTCTTTCGGGACAAGCCCTTTTTCTATAGCTTCCATTACAATACTTTCGGAACATGAATAACCGTTATTAAAATACTCAGCTGCCTTCATCTCTGTAAATCCTCTTATCTGATTATATCATAATTTTCAGATATTGTACGCAATAAATCTGCAAAGTTCAATAATTCTTTCCGGAAAAATTCCTATTAAAAGAGTAACAGCAGTCGTTACAATCAGTACAAATTTCTGTGAAAAAACAGGTTTGAGTATTGTTATATCCGTATTTTTATCACATTCGCAGAAAACAGGAAGAATAATTTTTAAGTAATAGAAGAGTGCAACAACCATTAGAAGCAAAAGTGCCAGCAAAAACGGTACAAATATTAGCCCTGAATTAGCAATTGCCGTAAAGAGATAAATTTTAGCAATAAATCCAGATGTTATCGGTATACCCGCCAGAGCAATAACCGATACCGCGTAAGCGATTGTAAGCCCGTGGTTTTTATGAAACATGCCTTTGAAATCATTAATATTCATTGGATTTTTATCTCCATATATATTCAAAAATGCAAAAACCGAAATATTCATAATAACATAGCAAAGAAGATAGAATATTACTGTAGAAAGATTGTATACCGAGACCAGGCTCGCCGTAAGCAGTACATAAGAAGCATTTGCCGAAGCTGAGCAGGCAAAAATAACCTTCACATTATTTTCCCTGATAGCATAAGTATTTGCCCAGAGTGCAGTTATCAAGCTAAGTATTGCAACCGCGAAAGTTAATTCAAAACTGTTTCCCAGCGGAAAAACCAGAAGTCTGCACAGAATACCGAATATTGCAAGTTTTGGTACGGTTGATAGAAAAGCCAGAACGGAAGTTTCTGTACCCTTATAAACATCGATTATCCAGTTTGCAAAAGGAAAAACGGCAAGTTTTGAAATTATACCGAGAACAATCATAACGGCAGAAATGGAGTACATCAAAGAAACATCCCGGTTGGCGGTTAACTCATAGATTTCGGATAAATTCAAAGAGCCTGTAATTCCGTATAAATAAGATACTCCAAAAAGAAAAACTCCCGTTGATATTGCAGACGTGAGCAAATATTTAAAACTTGCTTCTTTTGAATAATATCCTTTTGACGAAGCAATCAGGAAGTATGTTGAAAAACTCAAAAGTTCAATGGAAACAAACAGGGTCAGAAAATCATTTGCGGAAATAATATTCATAGCTCCGAATATTGCCGTCAGAAAAATTGCATGAAAAGTATAAGCATTTCTTTTTATCGTTTTTATAAGGTTTTTCGTCAGTAATGCAGCAAAAAAACCGCACAAAAGTATTTCAAAATCAAACAATAGCGTATAGCTGTCCGACATAAGCGAATTTTTAAACGCAAAGTACTGCGGTTCCGTCTGAACAGTCGAGAGAAGAATAATGCTTAATGCAATTCCGATTACGGAAATCAGCCTTGCATACCTGCAAAACCTCGGGGACAAAACCATTGAAAGAATCAGTTGAAGGATTATAAATCCTCCGAGACATATGTGCGGTAACAGAATATTAAAAATATCGTTAAGCATTTTTTATTTCCTTATTTTCTAACTTAATATATTTAAAATTGCATTCGGGAAAAGTCCGAATATGACAAGTCCAGCAAGTACAGATGCCAGTACAAGAAATTCATGCACCGATAAATCGTTAACTTTTTCATACTCTTTTGGAGTTTCACCAAAGAACCCCTTGTGAAGAAATTTTAACATATAACAGGAGCTCAAAATCAAAAGCGGAAGTGAGAATAATGCTGCAACTTTTAATATGTCCGAAAAATCAGAGTTCATGGCACCTATAATAGTTAAAATTTCACTTATAAAAGGTGCAAATGCAGGAATACCGATTGAAGCCAGGACAATTAATACGGCAAAACCAAAAAATCTCGGCATTACTGACGCAATTCCCGATAAGGTATTTATATCACGTGTTTTGCATCTCAAATATACAATTCCGGCAATCATGAACAAACCGCAGGTAACAAGTGCGTGAGCAACAATATGAAAAATTGAAGCCGAAAGCCCTATTTGATTAAGGGCGCACAATCCGAGAAGAATTAATCCCATATTAGAAATACTTGAATATGCTACTATTCTTTTTATATCAGTCTGAGCATAAGCAATAAATGCGGTATAAATTATATTTACAAGAGCGAAAACCGCCAGAATCGGTGCTATTGTAATAAAAGAATCCGGTAATGTTTGATAATTAAATCTGTAAATACCGTAAGCTCCTGTTTTCAGAAGAATACCCGCCAAAATCATACTCACGGGAGTCGGAGCATTTGTATGTGCATCAGGAAGCCAGGTATGCAGAGGGATAATCGGCAATTTCACACCAAAACCGGTAAGCAGGCAGACCGCTATAAAAATTTGAATACACCCTGGAATGGAAGAGTCTGTTATATCCGAAAATCCTGCTGATAAAATCCCGTTTGACGTAAAATTATAATAATATAAAAGAAGTATTCCAAGAAGCATAATCATACTTCCGAAAAACGTAAATAATACAAATTTTATTGCTGAATTTCCGGCATTTTTATTGTTGTCATAAGCTGATACTTCTTCTTTCCAACGGCCTCCGATAAGAAAATATGCAGGGATAAGCTCCAATTCCCAGAACAGGAAAAATACAAACATATCCGCAGAAGTGAATATGCCAAGAATTGCCGACATCAGCAAGAACAGCATTGAATAATAAAACTTGTGGCTTTTTCTGATATTTAACTTACTCGCAAGAGACGCCAGAAGAAATACAAAAGAAGTTAATACGGTTAAAATCATTGAAACCGCATCAATTTTAAAAATAAATTTAATTCCAAGCGATTGAATCCAGTCAAGTCCGAAAAAATGTATCTCGCTCATATAAGGATTTGCTTTATCAAAACATGCAAGCATCAAAACCGAGTATAAAAAATGAAACAGGCATACGCTTTTTGAAAAACGTCTTACTACAATTTCGTTTCGCGTAAAAAGCGGCGATATAAGCAATGCCGAGACTACCAGCGGCATAAATATCAAAAACGGTATCGATAAAAATATATCCATAACTCTCCTTTTAATTATATTGGCTAAGCATTATTGTATATGAAATGATTATAAAACTTATTATTATTGTAACAAGAATGAAAGCATAAGCATTATACGTCTGCACATTTCCGCTTTGCAGACAGGAATCCCATTTTGAAAACCGCTTTGCAGCGGATGTAGTGAACCGAACAACTCCGTTCATAATTTTTGTCTCAACAAAATTCGACAATTTGACAGCGTTCTTTACACCCATTAATATAAGTTTGTAATTTCCTAAAATTTTAACATCAATAAAATTACAAACTTTTGCAATCCCGTTATAAACAAAAGTCAAAATCCGGTTATATAATTTTTCCAGGAGTCCCGGTGTTTTATTAAATCGCTCCAGCAAATTTTTTGTATAAAGAATATAAACAATAATCCAGCCCGCAAGTGCCAGCCAGAAAGGTTCTGCTATTTTATACGATATTTGATTTTTTATCCCGAAATAGAAGATAACATTTAAAACGAATAAAAACGCAATCGGCAGATATTCGGCATAATTAACTTTATTTTCCAAATCTTCATCTTTTATTATCAAAAGCGAAATTCTCATAATATAAAAGGCTGTAATGAATGAAACCGCACAAAACGCAATTCCCCATATTCCGTTTAAGGAGGCAAAAATCAATTCTTTAGCTTCAAGCCCTGCAAATATCAATCCGGAAAGACTTAATCCGCCAAGTAAAAATGTTATATATCCGACATAACTGTTTTTTACTGCCAATGCCATAAAGAGCATTGATTTAATGAAAGCATGTGCAATTAAAAATACAAGTACGGCTTTAATATTCAGAAATCCGGCAGCCAGAAACATTAATCCCAGATTAGCGGAAGTTGAGTATGCAAGCACTTTTTTGGGGTGAGTTTCTACAGAAGCCAATATTGAACAAATAAGCGCCGTAATGATTCCGATTCCTGCAACAATTTTGGGCAAATTTCCTTCAAGTGCCAAAAACGGCATAATTCTTAAAATCAAATATACTCCCGCAACTACCATTGTAGCAGAATGTAAAAGCGCGCTTACAGGCAATTTCGCTTCCATCGCATCCTGCAGCCATGTATAAAACGGGAATTGTGCCGATTTTACCATAGCACCGATTATGAACAGCAGGCATATAATATAAAATTGCGGAGTGGAAGTATATGCATATAAGAGCGTGGATACGGCATTCATATCTTCAAATGCGAGTTCTGTAAATGAAAGATTCCCCGCATAATTGTACATGAAATATGAAACAGATATAATTCCGCCGAGAAGAGCCGTATCTCCAAACCTGTTCATAAGTATAACACGCCTTGAAGCCCCGGACTTTTCCTCTTTCTTATATTCAAATCCTATAAGCAGATAAGACATAACTCCGACAAGTTCCCAAAAAACATACATCTGAAACATATTCGGACTAAATAAAAGCCCTGCCATGGTAAAATTAAACATATTTAAATACGCAAAAAATCTGTAATTTTTCGGTTCATCTTTCATATAAGATATTGAAAATGCCTGAACCAAAAAGCTTACCGTAAACAGCGTAAGTGCAATTATCAAAGAGAGTTTATCAACATGCAGTCCGCAATTTATTACAAAATTATTAATATTTATAAAAGGAAAACTCTGTTCTATCGGACCCTCCAGTTTTAGCAGACTGACAGTACAAAGCACCACTCCGAGAAAAGAAGATAAAAGTGTAAGCGTATATATAATTCTTTTATTTACATATACGGAAAAAAACCTTCCGCACATGATTATAAGAAAAATCCAGAGCGGTAAAAGAAGTATTAAATATATATTATCCAAAATTAGATCAGCCATTATTCCTCTCTCAAGTTATAAGTCCGAATACTTTTCAATATTATCATTTTCCTTTTTTCTGAACATAAGATAAAAAATATACAATGCTACCGCAAGTTCTACAGCTCCGATTCCGACGTAAAAAAGTGCCATAATGCATCCGTTAAAAACAACGTTGTCACAATAAGAAGCAAAAGTTACAAAATTAATATTTACACCGAGCAGCATAAATTCTATTGAAATGAGAACTTTTATAACATTCTTAACCAGAATTGAACCGACAAGCCCCGCCAAAAACAATAATAATCCTATAAATAAATAATTATACATTACGCCTCCCGTTAAACATTGATAATCCCGCAATTATTATCGTGAGCAGTAAAGATACAAGTTCAAAAGCCCAGACATAATTAACAAAAATCCCGTGAGCAAAAGCGGATAAATTGTCAAAAACACTTATCTGCGAATTTTCCATAATGTTAAATGTATCAGGTGTCATAACCAGTGACATCATAACAAGATAGACAAAAGCCAGTACAAAAATTCCCGCACACATTGCAGTAATATACGGCATCACATAGCTTTTTGTCCTTTCATACTTCCCGCCCTGCGTAAACATGATTGAAACACCGATTATAACCGGAACCGCCAGACCGTATATTGCAGCCTGAATAATAGCATTGTATTCGGAACCCAGAATATAAAAGAATAACGCTCCAAGGAGAAATACCCCAATTGCGGAAAGAAGCGAGCAAATTACATTTTTTGCAAAAAGTGAAAGCAAAGCAAAAATTATAATTAAAACGGAAGCAGTATAAAATATAACGGGATTATTAATCATCACAGCCTCCTTTATATACCAGTTCAAGTTCTTCCGATTTTTCACACGCAAGCTCATAATATTTTGTCATTTTTATAGCACCTTTCGGACAATAAAAAGCACAATTACCGCAAAAAATACACTTCTTTAAATCAAATTTGTAAAAATAAACTTTTCCGTATTCGTCTTTTTTAAACGTTATGGCACCTGAAGGACAGACTTTTTGACAAATGCCGCAGCCCACACATCCGCTTACTTCAAGTTTTCCCCGAAAAACATTATTCATCTCCCTGCGTTTTTCAGGATATTCTAACGTAACGGGTTTTTTAAATAAATGCTTAAAAACAGTCCATAAACCTTCCAGGAGAGCTCTGGATAATTCTAGCATAAAGCACCTCCCATCTTAATCAAAACCGTAATAAAGAGATTTATGACAGAGAGCGGAAGCAGTATCGACCAAGAAAATTTTAACAAATCAAAGGAAGCAAGTCTCGGTAAAGCAGCTCTTATCCAAATCATAATAAATATCAAAATTCCGGCTTTCAAAAATAGCCAGAAGGCTTGTTCAAAATATATAAGAAAGGGAGAATTCGAAACATATTTCCCGAAAGGAGACAGATATCCGCCCAAAAATAAAATAGAGATAAACATTGAATTTGCAAACATCATGGCATACTCGCTAAGATAAAAAATTGCAAATCTCATGCCGGAATATTCCGTATTATATCCGCAAATCAGTTCACTCTCAGCCTCCGGCAAGTCAAACGGGCATCTGTTCAGCTCTGCAAGAATACTTATAAACATAATAATGAATCCTAAAATACAAGGAAATACAAACCAACCTGTTATACCGAATTTAGAAAATTGTGCAAGTGTAATATCCGTAAGATTCATTGAAGAAGATAAAACTATAACCGAAAGTACCGTAAAAGCAATCGGAAGTTCATAGCTGAGAACCTGCGCAATACTTCTCATTGCACCCAGAAGAGAATATTTATTATTACTTGCCCAACCTGCAAGAAATATACTTAAAACCGGGAATACCGCAAAAATCAAATAAAGAATTACATTCGTACGGGTATTTACAAACGTAAATTCCGCACTGTAAGGAAGAATTCCGAGAGCCGCAAACATCGGTACAAAGGCTAAAATCGGAGCAAGGTTAAAAAGAAACCTGTCAGCGTGCAGAGGAGTAACATTTTCTTTACATAAAAGCTTAAACGCATCTGCAACGGTCTGTAAAACACCCCAATACCCGACCCTGTTAGGCCCTTTTCTCTGGGTAAAAAATCCCAGAAGCTTGCGTTCCGCAAGAACAAGAACAAGAACAACAACTAAAAGTGCCGCTGCTATTATACAAAACGGAATAAAATAAAAAGTAATATCTCCAAAAAGTTTCGAAATATTATATTTCTCCAGAAATTCAATATATAAGAAGTAGAGATAATTCATTACTTATCAACCTCCGGCAGAATTATATCCAAAGACCCGGCTACGGCTATGGCATCATTCAGGTATTCTCCGACAAGCAGTTCTCTCAAAAGATTTACGGAATAATATGAACCCGTTCTCCATTTCAAACGGCAGGGCTTATCCGTTCCGTCTGAACGTACAAAACAGCATGCCAGACCTCTCGGAGCTTCAATTTGTGCCGTATAATCTCCCTCCGGCAGTTTAAGATTAACCGGCGGTATAAGATGCTGCTCAAGCGGTTTTGCCTTCTTTAAATAATCCAGAGCCTGTTTGATAATATTTATACTTTCCCTCATCTCCATAATTCTTACTTTATATCTTGCCCAGGCGTCTTTACCTTCAAGAACAATCGTCCTGAAATCAAAACCTTTATACAAAGAGTCCTGATTTCTGTAGTCATAATCAATGCCGCTCGCTCTCAGGTTGACCCCGGTAATCGCATAGTTTATAGCTTTTCCGGCTTCAAGAACACCTTTCTTTTCCGTTCTTCTGAGAAAAATCGGATTTTCCGTAATAATTTTTTCATAATCATTAATCTTTTCCGGCAGAACACTAATGATTTCATTTACATCATCCAAATATTCAATATCTTTTCTTACACCGCCAAAAACAAAGTAATTATACATCATTCGCTGTCCCGTGAGTTTTTCAAAAAATCTTAAAATCATTTCTCGCTCACGAAACGCATAGAAAAACGGAGAAACAGCTCCCAAATCCATTAAGAACGCTCCAACCCATAAAAGATGAGAAGAAATTCTGTTCAGCTCCAAAAGCATAACCCGTATTGCTCTAACTTTATCCGGTAATTCAATTCCCGTTGCATTTTCAATAATCCTGCACAAGAGCTCGGAATAGAAAAACCCCGCAAGGTAATCAATTCTGTCTACAGTAGGGAGATACTGAATATATGACATTTTTTCAGCCATTTTTTCCATGCCCCTGTGCAAATAACCGACATCAGGTTCGCATGACAAAATTTTCTCTCCATCTAGTTCAAGAAGCAGCCGCAATACACCATGCGTTGAAGGGTGCTGAGGACCGAGGTTTAATTTAAGTGTCGTTATTGTCATTCCAGGCTAACCTCGTATCATCCTGAACATAATCTTTTCTTAGAGGAAACCCTTTCCAATCCTCAGGCATATAAAGTCTCTTTAAATCTTCATTACCGGCAAAACGAATTCCAAACATGTCGTAAATTTCATTTTCATCAGCTATTGCGGATTTAAAAATATCAACAATACTTTCTGCCTCATCCGTAACAGTCACGGAAATAAATAAGTCTTCTTCATCTACAACAGAATAAAGATGATATATAAGTTCCGTTTTGCCATTCCCGATATCACA
Organism: Candidatus Gastranaerophilales bacterium; assembly: GCA_944322555.1. Classification (GTDB taxonomy): domain Bacteria; phylum Cyanobacteriota; class Vampirovibrionia; order Gastranaerophilales; family Gastranaerophilaceae; genus CAG-196. The sequence continues at coordinate 37,089 of CALUPJ010000106.1, forward strand.
TGCCGTAATTTCTTTCAGCATATTGTACGTATAGTTATCAATAACAAATTTTATTACCTCATGCAGCTTAGATTTGATAATAATTTTGTTACCCTCTAAAATACAGTCATTAAAGACTCTTTCAAACTCTTCCCAGTTCATGCAGCACCTCCTTTTACTTCCAGCAGCTTTCCTCTTTCGATTAAATTGGAAGTATGTGAATTAACAAACTCTTTTCTATTTAAAATTGATTCTTTTTTTATTTTCTTCTGCAATTTTCTTAGCGCATCCAATAATGCTTCCGGCTTTGGAGGACACATTGGCAGATAAATATCTACGGGAATAATCTTATCAATTCCTCTTATAACGGAATATGACGTTTCGCAAAACATTCCGCCGCCGCATGTACATGCACCCATAGCGATAACATATTTGGGTTCCGGCATTTGCTGATACAATCTTAAAAGCACGGGCGCCATTTTATGCGTAATTGTTCCTGCACAAATCAACAAATCCGCCTGTCTCGGAGAACCCCGGAATACTTCAGAACCAAAGCGGGCTATATCATTATCAGAAGCAACCGTATGCATCATTTCAATACCGCAGCAGGACGTTGCAAACGTCAACGGCCAGAGTGAATTTGCTCTGCTCCAATTCAGGATATAATCGATTGATGACACTATAATACTCATTACAGCCACCTCAACATTTTCTTATTAATTGCATAGTACAGTCCAAAAAGCAGCAGAGATACAAATATAAAACCTTCAATAACCGCAAACCAGCCAAGAGAATCTATAAATGCGGCAAATGGATATAAAAAAATCGTTTCTATATCAAATATTAAAAATAATATTGCATAGTTAAAATATCTTACGTCAAACTGTATTCTTGCATCCGAGAATGGAATAACACCGCATTCGTATGTAGAATCTTTTACGGGACATTTTTTTCTGTACTGGCAGATAAAACCGGCTGCTACCATTGCAATTGCAAAGAGTACAGATAATATTATAAATACAGATATACAAACTAATTCTTTCACCGATTTTATCCTCAATAATTATTCTACTAAAAAATTTCCTGATATAATAGATATTATTATGTAATATTAAGATAAATTATATGCGACAATCGATTAAATTTTTATTAACATTTTTTATATTCGGTATAACCTGCCTCTCATCCTTCGCTTATATAAAAAGTAGTTTGGAATATAATATCCCTGTTGATTATACGAAACTTAACGAAGCAGAACTACAAGAAAAAGCCGGTTTTTATTATAATCTTGCCCTGAAATCCTGCAGTTTAAATGAAGAAATGACAACCGCTCTCAACTTGTACACAATACTTGCTCATAAAAATCCGAAAAATATCATATATCTTACAAGACTCGGAGAATTATATGATATTTTAGGCAAAGACCGGTATGCAAAAGGAGCGTTTTTTGACGCAATCGGCATTGACTCTTCCAGACCGGAACCGTATTTTTATCTCGGAGAGTTTTATTATAAAAGAAATATTTTTAAAAAAGCTTTAAAAATGTATAAAAAAGCTTATCTACACGGTTACACAAGGCATTATGATACGCTTTTTAAAATTGGCGACATATATGAAAAACTAGGAGATACAGAAGCGGCATTAAAATATTTACAACTTGCATCTCAGATAAATCCCAATTCCGAACTAGATAACAAAATCAAACGCACGGAAAATGCAAATCAACTTAATAAAGAATATTATTCTGATACACGAATCCGGATAAATGAAAGATAAAAGTTTGGTTTGTTAAAAAATCTTGATGTATAATTTTGGTATGTCAGATAAAATTACGATTAAGGGTGCGAGGGAACATAATTTAAAGAATGTATCGCTTGAGATACCAAAGAACGAACTCGTTGTATTTACAGGAGTTTCCGGTTCTGGGAAAAGCTCGCTTGCGTTTGATACAATTTTTGCGGAAGGACAGAGAAGGTATATTGAAAGCCTCTCCACGTACGCACGTCAGTTTTTAGGCCAAATGGACAAACCTGACGTTGATTACATTGACGGGCTTACACCTGCAATCTCAATTGACCAGAAATCCACCAGCAACAATCCGCGCTCGACCGTCGGAACAGTTACGGAAATATATGATTATTTGAGACTTTTGTATGCTCGTGTCGGAATCCCCTATTGCCCGAAGTGCGGGAAACCGATTAAACCACAGACGATTGATGAAATTGTATCAAGTATTCTTAAGCTTCCGGAAGGTACAAAAATCCAAATTTTGGCCCCGATTGCAAAAGGTAAAAAAGGTGAATTTCAGTCTCTTTTTGAAGAATTAAGACAAGAAGGTTTTGTAAGAGTTAAAGTTGACGGCGAGATTTATAACCTTGATGAGGATGAAATAAAACTTGCCAAAACAAAAGCACATACAATATCTGTTGTAATCGACCGTGTTGTGGTGAAAGAATCAGCAAAATCAAGAATCGCAGACAGCGTTCAGATAGCTTTAAAGAAAGCCGACGGGGTTACAAATATTGACGTTATCGGAGGGAATAAATACACCTCGGATGAAAGCGGTATTTCAGATAAAAAAATTGAAAGTGAAGAAATCGTATATAGTGAAAAACTTGCCTGCCCGGATTGTAATTTGAGCTTTGAAGAGTTGACACCAAGGATATTTTCATTTAATGCCCCCTACGGTGCATGTGAAAAATGCGGAGGTATCGGAGTTGATTTTAAAATAGATCCGGACCTGGTCATTCCTGACAGGACAAAGAGTATTAATGAAGGAGCAATTTATCCCTGGAGCAAATCCTCAACATCTTATTATGATGATGTTTTATCGGCAGTAAAAAGTGCATATAATATAAATTTTGATATTCCGTTCGGCAAATTACCGCTTGAACACCAAAATATTATACTATACGGTTCAGAAGAACGTATTCCTATGCGGATTCGTGAGTTCGGCAGCCACAGATACCGCTCCTCTCTACAAAAATTTATAGGTGTAATTCCTTTCCTTATGAAACATTACAACGTAGACAGTGAGTACTGGAAAGCCGAAATCGAAAAATATATGATAACAACACCGTGCGAAAAATGCGGAGGTGCAAGACTTAAACCCTTTCCGCTCGCAGTAAGAATTAACGGCAAAAACATATATGAATTTTGTCTTATGCCCGTAGATAAAGCGTATGAATTTGTATCTGATTTATACTTAACTCTTTCTGATTTTCAGATGAAAATCGGCAAACAAATTTTAGACGAGGTGCGCGCAAGACTTAAATTCTTATGCGATGTAGGTTTGAACTATCTGAACCTTGCGCGCACCTCCGGTACTCTTTCCGGCGGCGAAGCCCAGAGAATACGGCTTGCAACTCAAATAGGGAGCGGCTTGTCAGGGGTTCTGTATGTGCTTGACGAACCTTCAATCGGTCTGCACCAGAGGGATAATGACAGGCTTATCAAAACTCTTCTGAAGCTCAGAAATATGGGTAATTCTCTTATTGTAGTGGAACATGACGAAGAAACAATAAGAAATGCGGATTATATCGTAGATATAGGCCCTAAAGCAGGAATAAACGGCGGAGAGATAATTGCTCAAGGGAGCACAGAGGATATCATTGATGCGCAAGACTCAATTACCGGTAAATACCTTAGCGGAGAGTATCACATCCCGATTCCCCAAAAAATACGCGAAGGAAACGGACATTATCTTCAGGTCAGAAATGCGTTTAAAAATAACCTTAAGAATATTGATATTGATATTCCTTTGGGTAAAATAGTCGTGCTTACCGGGGTTTCCGGTTCGGGGAAATCTACATTAATGCAGGATTTAATATACGAATATGCAGTTCACAAGCTGCGTAAAAATAAACCTAAACCGCAAGGTGTTGATGAAATTTTGGGTTTTGAATACCTGGATAAAATTATTGATATTGACCAATCTCCAATCGGCAGAACTCCGCGTTCCAACCCTGCTACTTATACTGATGTATTTACACCGATAAGAGAGCTTTTCGCAAAAACAAATGAAGCTAAGATGCGCGGATATAAGCCGGGAAGATTCAGTTTCAACGTAAAAGGCGGAAGATGTGAAGCCTGCTCCGGTGACGGTGTTTTAAAGATTGAAATGAACTTTTTATCCGATGTTTATGTAAAATGCGATGTTTGCAAGGGGAAAAGATACAATAATGAGACTCTTGAAGTCAAATATAAGGGTAAAACTATTTCCGATGTGCTTGAGATGAGTGTTAAAGAGGCTTATGAGTTTTTTGAAAATATTCCGCAAATTGCAAATAAGCTTAAAACTCTCAACGATGTCGGTTTAGACTATATAAAACTTGGTCAGAGTGCTACTACGCTCTCGGGCGGTGAAGCTCAAAGGATAAAACTCGCGTCTGAACTTAACAAAAGGGCAACAGGAAAAACGCTCTATCTTTTGGACGAACCTTCTGTCGGACTTCACTGGCATGATTTGGACAAATTGATAAAGATTATTCAACAACTGGCAGATAATGGTAATACGATTTTAATAATCGAACATAATCTTGATTTAATCAAAGTTGCGGATTATATAATCGATCTTGGGCCGGAAGGCGGTAATGCCGGCGGAGAAATCGTTGCCTGCGGGACTCCGCGTGAAGTTGCACAAAATAAAAAATCATATACCGGACAGTATCTGAAACAGTTTTTTGAATAAAATCAAAAACTTTTGATATATAATTAATTCATAAATAAGAGTAAAAGGAATTAATTATGCTAAAAGGAAACGAAATCAGAAAATTATATTTAGATTATTTTAAAGATAAATATCAGCATACAGTCGTTGAAAGTTCAAGCCTTGTACCTGATAATCCGACTGTTTTGCTCACGACAGCCGGAATGCTCCAGTTTTTGCCAATATTTTTAGGCATACAAAAATGTCCGTACGAACCGGCAAGAGCGGCTTCCTGCCAGAAATGCGCACGTGCGGGCGGTAAAGATTCCGATATTGAAAATGTGGGAAGAACCCCGCGTCATCATACTTTTTTTGAAATGCTCGGAAACTTTTCATTCGGGGATTATTATAAAAAAGAGGTTATTCCCTGGGCATGGAAATTTGTGACCGAGGTGCTTAAACTTGATAAAGACAGACTTTGGATTACTATTTTTGAAACCGATGATGAAGCTTACGAAATATGGAGAAGTATCGGAGTTCCGGCAGAAAGAATTAAGAGAAAAGGGAAAAAAGACAATTTCTGGGGCCCCCCGGGAGCGTCCGGTTCTTGCGGACCTTGCTCGGAAATCCATTACGACCTCGGAGAGCAGTACAAATGTTCCGACAATTGCGGAATAGATACCTGCGAATGCGACAGGTGGGTCGAAATTTGGAACCTTGTATTCACAGAATTGTATCAGGATGAAGAAGGGAACCAATCACCTCTTGAAAAGAAAAATGTTGATACGGGAATGGGACTGGAACGTATAACAATGGTCTGCCAGGGTGTTGCCTCGACATTCGAAACCGACCTTTTAAAACCCATTTTGGACAAAGTTTCCGAAATGTGCGGAGTTCCATATAAAAAATTAGAAAAAACCGATATTTCGCTGAGGATAATAACAGACCATGCAAGATGCGTAACTTTCCTTATATCTGACGGAGTAATTCCCGGAAATGAAGGCAGAAGCTATGTATTAAGAATGATTTTAAGACGCGCTCTCCGCCACGGCAAAATTCTCGGTATGGAACTGCCGTTCTTATACAAGCTTGTTGATACCGTCGTTGATATGTATGGTGAAGCGTATCCCGAATTAGTTAAGAATAAGGCAAAAGTTATTGATGTAATTAAAAAGGAAGAAGAAAGATTTGCAAAAACTCTTGACAGAGGATATAAAATGCTTGATGAGTTTATTGCGGAGAAAAAGAACATTGACGGCGAAAGCGCATTCAAGCTGTACGATACATATGGATTTCCTTTTGAATTAACTAAAGAAATTGCCTCTGAAAACGGTTTAAATGTTGATGAAGAAGGTTTTAAAGCTGCAATGCAGGAACAGAAAGACCGCGCAAAAGCCGCTGCCGCAAAAATTTCCGTGACGGGTGATATTAAATATGCCAAAATTGAGGATGAAGTTGGCTCTACTGATTTTGTCGGATACGAAAAGGATGAATGTTCAGCCAAAATTCTTGCCCAAATCGAGGGTGAGGGTTTTGTGGATGTCGTTTTAGACAGAACGCCTTTTTATGCGGAATGCGGCGGTCAGATCGGCGACAGCGGAATTATATTTAATGACAGTCTGAAACTAGATGTCCTGACAACTTTCAAAGTCAATCATCTTTTTGTTCACAGATGTCAGATTATAAACGGTGAAATTAATATCGGCGATAAAGTAACTGCAAGGATTGATTTGGCAAGACGTGAAGAAATCAGAGTTCACCACACTTCCGCCCACCTTTTACAAGCAGCTCTGATAAAAGTATTGGGTGATGAAGTTCATCAGGCAGGTTCTCAGGTAGAAGAAAACCGTATGAGATTTGACTTTACTTTCTCGCGCGCAATGACACCGGAAGAAATTCAAAAAACCGAAGATATTATGAATGATTGGATAGCGGAAAAGCTCCCGGTTGATACGAAAGTTATGGATATTGAAAAAGCAAAACTTACCGGAGCAACAGCCCTTTTCGGCGAAAAGTATGAAGATGAAGTTCGTGTTGTTTCCATAGGAAATAAATGTAATTGCGAAAAAGACTGCAGCTGTCAACAATCAGAAGTTATTTCCATGGAATTTTGCGCAGGAACACACGCAAGAAACACGGGAGATTTAAGGCTGGTTAAGATTGTATCCGAAGGGGCAATTGCAGCAGGAACAAGAAGAATTGAACTTGTTGTATCAAAAGCCGCACTTGATTATTTAAATAAAAAAGCTGCAATTTCTAATATTCTGGAGGCTCGTTTTAAAGTTCATACGGATGAAATTCTTGAACGCATAGATAAATTAACGGAAGAAAACAAAACTCTTTTGAAAGAACTTGAACAAACCAAAGCTGACATGGCAAGAGGTAAGTTTGCAACATTTATCTCAAAAGCTCAGGAAATTGAAGGCGGAAAATTATTTGTATCAAAAATAGAAAACTTTGATGCAGATGCAATAAAGGCCGGAATAGAAATGCTCGCAAACAAACTCGGCGAAAGCATAATTGTTCTTGCCAACGAAAAAATGGTTGTTTCAAAAGTAACGGATGGTTTTGTCAAGAAAGGCATTAACGCAGGTAAACTTGTCGGTGAAATAGCCCGCTATACCGGAGCAAACGGCGGAGGCCGCCCGAATTTTGCACAAGGCGGAATAAAAGATGCATCAAAACTTGATGAAATTCTTGCAAAAATTGAAAATGAATTTAAATAGATGTTTATAAATCGGCGGAATTAATTCCGCCGATTTATATTGAAAAACTCCCTCAAATAGGTTATAATTTAAATATCAAGAGAGGTTCTTATGACCAACGGTTTGTCGCTTAATTTACAATTACTCCAAAATATTACCGATACGTCAACTAAATCCGTTTCAAATAATAAACCCGCAGTATACGCAAAAGAAGGCGAGCCAAGATATAACGAAGAAATGGATTTGGACAAAGACGGTGTTGTTACAATGGAAGAATACCGGCAGTATTGTGAAGAAAATAACATCGGTACGGATGCGCAAATTCAGAACGTACAGAGCATGGGAGACTCTGTTATTCAAAAACGAACAGATAATTCTGCTGATAACATGAGTTATGACGAATACATGCAATATTGCGAAGAAAACCAAAATATCAGAAGCAATTTTTCCTCTCCGGCTGTTGATGCAGAAATAGACGAAACAGGAATTGTAGTACGAAATTTCGGAAAAGCTTTAAACAGTTATTCAGTCAATAACATCAATCTTCCATCTATGAAAATTGAACGCAGTGTGTAAATATTAGATAACAATTTCACCTTGCCGGAAAATAACGGTTTTTCCGTTTTTAAATCCTGCCACGGTCGAAGCTCTTCCTTTTGCTTCACATCCGTAAGACGGTACTACCAAATCAACTTTATCTCCGATATATTTTACCGCCTCTTCATAACTTAATGCCGGAGGTTCACCGGAAAAATTAGCACTGGTTGTTGCAAGAACTCTGCCTTCGATATTTCTGCAAATTTCTGCAAATGTTTTATTGTCAGGAATTCTTACACCGACAGTCGGAAGAGAGGAGGTTATAAAATCGGGTGTTTTTTCGGATTTTTCCAATACCAGAGTCAAAGCCCCGGGAAAATACTTTTTTATAAGTTTCTGTGCTTCTTTCTCTACCGGTTGTTTAAGATAATCAAAAAGATTATAAAATTCATCACTCATTAAAATAAGCGGTTTTTTGCCGTCACGGTGTTTTATTTCATATATTCTTTTAACGGCTTTCTCGCTTCCCGGCAGACAGCCGAGCCCCCAGACAGTATCTGTTACATAAGCAATAACACCGTCATTTTTTAATATATCGTTTATTTTTTCTATCATAAATCAGCTTTCTTGTAATAATCTGGTCACTTAGTAACTTTTATATTATAATACAATAGTATAAAAAAGAAGGAGATACAAAATGGTTCAGCAATTTAACACACCTCAAAAAACAAGACAGGCTGTAATACTTTTTCTTAAAGGTTCTGCAACACCTGTCGTAATGTATTTTGATAATCCACAGGCTGTTTATGCGGAATTAAAACAACTTATGAAAAGCCCTACGCCGGTACTTGTAGAAAAAGAGCCTATAGGTCCTATTAAAAAATTATGTTTTGTATCTACTCAAATAGCAGGTTTGGTATTACAGGAAGAGCCTTATGTCCAGAAATAACGAACAAGGTGAAAAAAAGAGTAATTATATTGTTCTTATAGAAGATATTGAACGTGAGCCCGATAAAAGTTTGCATTATGAGTTTGACGGCGAAATTCAGGAACTCGGGGAGTGCCATATATCAGCAGAACTTGATTTAAAATCACTCGGCGGTTTTATTGAGGTCTCCGGACATGTTAACGGCAAAATAAAACTTGAATGTGACAGATGTCTTAATAAATTTGATTATGATTTGGATTTTGATATCGAAGAAACTTATGCAAAGCAATCTCTTTATGACGAATATGCACAAGAGGTTGAACTCCAGTCAGGACAGTTTGTTACGGATTTAAACGGCGAAAAAGAAATCGACATTTATGACTTATTGTATCAATCTGTAATATTACAGTTACCAAATAAAAAAGTTTGTGGTATAAATTGTAATGAGGGA
>CALUPJ010000107.1 GCA_944322555.1 Candidatus Gastranaerophilales bacterium
AGAATCTCAAACCGAAGAACATCTGACAACGTATTTGAAGCAATTACAAGCGGAGCTTCATACGGTATGAAAGTCGCAATAAATGTAGCGGCATTGATTCTCGCACTGGTTGCCCTCGTTGCATTTATTGACTGGGTGCTGGGTCTCGGCGGAATGTTCTTATATAAATACTGTCCGGGCTGCTCTCATTTCGTATTTTTAAGCCATCTGTCACTTAAATTTATTCTCGGTAAAATATTTGCAATATTTGCATTAATTATAGGTGTTCCTTTAAAAGATGCTTCTATTGTCGGTGCTCTTATGGGAACAAAAATTGTTCTTAATGAAATGGTTGCATTTGTTGATTTAACGCATGTCTCACACCTTATTTCAGCAAAGAGCTTTATGCTTGCGAGTTTTGCACTATGCAGTTTCGGGAACTTCGGCTCTATTGCTATTCAAATCGGAGGCATAGGAGAACTTGCTCCCAACCAGAAAAAAAATCTCGCAAGGCTCGGACTGCGTGCCTTGATTTGCGGAACCCTAAGCTGCTATTTATCTGCGGCAATTGTCGGTGTTTTGCTGTAGCGTTATTTCTTTTTCCATTAATAAATTAAGCTTCATAATATTGGAAATTTTTTCCGATAATAGATTCAGCATATTTATATAGTTATTTCGCTCTGTACTTAATTTAATACTCATTTCAACAGGAATACCGTAATATTGCCCACTAAACTCATAATCCTGGCAAGTTTTTTTGGTCATTTGTACGATAGAATCAATAATATACAACTCGTTAAAGACTTCCTGAGAACAAGTCATCAAGCTGTTTTTACGGTTGTTTTTCATATACACCTCCATACTGTTAGTTTTATTCTTAATTCACATATACTAATAGTATAAAACGAGTATAAAAAATATTATTAATGTATTTTCCTAATACATATTATTTACATGCAATAAATGCATTTAAATAATTAATTAACTCATTAAAGGCTATATTATTACCGCTTTTCTTTCTATTCTTTAAATATTCTGTTATTGTTCGTAAAATTTCTAAAAATGTCGTTTCTGAAATACTATTATCAACAAAATCCTCATATACATTTAAAATGTAAGCAAAAGTATCTTCTCCGCCCTGCTTTTTTATTTCAATAAATGCACGTTTTAAATTATCATTATTGAAATTGACATTTACCATATTATAATAAAGCTCCGCTGAATGAGCCATTCTGCTGATTATAACTTTCGCAGACATATACTGTTTCATGGTTTCAAAGTAATTTACAAAATTTTCATAAAGTCTGTCCGGATTAAACTTTTTGAAATTGAATTTTGTAACAAAAAAATCTCTAAAAAAAGCTAAAATATCATTTTTAGTCCTGAGAGAATGCTTTTTTATAGCATCCCAGGCCTCTTTTACACCATTTTCTTTAAGATAATCTTCCACCAGTGCCAATTGATCAAGGTTACGTGCAGAATTCAATTTGTAATACAAATCTCTTGATGCTACACCTTCCGTTTCAACTATAGTCACATTAATTTTTTGCAGCATTGCAAAGATTTTAGATGCCTGTAATTTTTCTTCCTTTATTTGAGACCAAAAATTATGCAGCAAAACAAACATAGGCATGGCTTTTTCATGCCCTGAAAGCCGTTCTCCGTTTATTATTTTGCTGTACAAAGCAGCATCATCATCTTTAAGACGAAGTTTCAGGCCTGAACCTGAGAGCAAATACTTTTTTCTTATTATTTTAATAGCTTTGGCATTTTGTTCAGTAGTTTTTTTATAACATTCACAGACAGCATGCAAAAGCAGTGAAAGAGAAAGTATTCTGTTTAATCCGTCTACAAGAACATACTCTTCCACTCCTTTTTGGTTTACAAATATTATTCCCAAATCTATTTTTTGAGTGAACTGCTCATCTTCGGTCGTCAAATCCAAAAAATTTACCAGACTTTCATCGCACCCGGCATAATCCAAAGTGCGTAATATACGTGCTTTATTTAAAAATTCAAGTAAATTTACAACTTTCATTATTACTCGGTTAAAACGAATCCGCCGGACGGAACATTTTTCAATTTATCACCTTCGATTTTTGCTCTCAAGTTCTTTATATATTTATATACATAGTCTCTCGGTAAATCCAGAAGACTTGCCAAATCTTTTGCATATACGGTTTTACCGATATTATTTAATAGATATTCAAAAACCAGCTGCTCTCTATCTGTAAGCGCTTTCTTTAGAATAATTTGCGCATCTTTCTTGGAAGAAGAAATCTCTTCCACCGTATCTAATACTGTTTTATCGGCTTTTTGGGCATGAACTGCATTTTCTTTATTCATTGCCGAAGCTTTAGCCGTAAGCTGTTTTTTACTTACAGAAAACGGCGTATGAGAAATTTGGCGTTCTCTTTCAAATGCACGCTGTGCAATTTTTGAAAAACCATCTTTCATATTTTGGCTTGTGTTTGAAGAAGTGCCTTTTGACATAACTATATCAACAACATCATTTGTTGATTTTGTCTCCTCAACTTCTTTCCCTAATCTTGCTGCAAACTCCTCCAAAGTAATTTTTTCAAGAGAGCTTCTCCATTGTCTTATCTCTTCCTTCGTCAAATAATTAGGCATCAAATATCTCCTATACTAACCTATGATAGTCTTAATTCCCCTTAACGGATCTTTATTATAATGTAACATAAAATATCGAAAAATAATTAAAATATTTCACGATGTAAAGATTTTTTACCAAAGCTTAATAATCCTGTACAATCCTCCCCGGTAAGTGGCTTTCCTGAACTGTATAAAGCAGTGATTCAGCGCTTTGTTTATTTCTGAAAATACCTACCTGTAATGTATAATTATTTGAACCTATACATTTCACAATAGGATTCAGACCGCTGCCGGATTCTTGTATTATATCTTTTGCGACTTTTGCTTGTTCGGCAGAAGTATATGTACCTACATAAACTTTATAAATAGGCTCCGGCGCTTGTGTCTGAACATTTTGCGGAATCGGCGGATTTGAAGCGGCTGTATCTTCTGTGACAGTATCTTCGGCAGTTTTATCTTCCTTAACAACATCATTTGCTTTTGCCATCATATCCGTAAAGCTTTTTCCCTGATCTTCGTTTTGAATCATTGCAAGTCTGTTGTCAACAATCTTTTTAGGTTCGTCCTGCATCTCGGTCTCTTCCTGATAATCACCAATTGTAGTATCAACTGTCGGAGAAAATGATTTAATTAAAAACGTGAAAATAAGAAGCATACCGAAAAAAGAAACAATAAATATTTGCAAAAGAGTATTATCCTTGCGGGCTTCTTTTTTCATATATTTTTTGTAACCGAATTGTTTTCCCATTGTTTACACTCCACGCACTTTTGTTCCTGCTGATATTATATCATCAATTTCTTCCGCATAACGTTTCATAACCTCAAGCGCAAATTCTTTCACATCCGTAATACCAAGTTCACTTGTAAGACCTGAAGCTTTTACAGGAGCACCTTCTGAAAAAACATTCAGACCTGTATGTATTAAGACAGATGTGACAGATTTTGTTGCAATCGAAACTGAGAGCTTTCTGTCGTTTATCATAATGTCATCCCCTTTTCTTACGACAAAAATTCCTCTTTCTTCTAATAATTCTTTTATTATGCACATTAAAAGTCTTTGCCTGAAAACACCTTCAGTTAAAGCAACCCCAAATTGTTCAGTTATAAAACTGAGCATATATTTGCTGTAAATAGGTTCATTATTTATAACATCTTCAATATCAACCATTTCGGTCAATGCGACATCACATTCACCGCAAAAAGCTACAATTGCATCGCCTTGAATCTTATAATTTTTATAAATCCAATGAGGTGACAGTTGTGAACCTATATATTTAATCTCTTCTTCGATAAATTTAGTTTTCATCATTTTTCAAATAATATATCTATATAATCTTCTCTGTTATTCGCAATCAAAGCTCTTTTTAAATGTCTGCAGGATTCACAAACTCCGCAATGTTTTTCCCCAGAATTATAGCAGCTCCTTACAAACTCAAGCGGTACAGAATTTTCTACCGCAATTTTTACTATATCATTCTTTCCATAATTAATCAAGGGCGCAATTACTTTCGGATGCTTAAGAGTTGAAGTTTCAAACAGTTTGGAAACCAAACTGCGAAATTCTTCCGTATTATCCGGGAATGTTTGCCCTTCGTCTTTATTGGCTCCAAATAAGATGTATTCATATCCGAAAGAATCTGCATAAGCAGCTGCAATATTTAAAAACAAAGCATTTCGGTTAGGTACCCATACCGCTTTAGCACTTTCTGAAGTCCCAAGTTCCGTTTCGGGCAAAGTTTCATCAGCAACCAGAGCTGTACGGGTAATATCTCTAAGCCAGTCTAATTCTATAATCTTATGCTTTATTTTATAATAATCAGCTATTTTCCTTGAAGCTGCAATCTCTTCTTTTGCAGATTTTTGCCCGTAGTCAAATGTTAAAGCAAGCTCAATATTATATCTATCCTTTGTACACCCCAATACGGCAACGGAATCTAAGCCTCCCGAAAGCAGCACTATCGCTTTATTCATCATCACCTTCATATTCTTCAATTAAATTTTGTGCTTCTTCCTTTATAAATTTGTCATAACCCGGTAAAGAAATAACTTCATCTAAAATATCACGTCCAAGCATATTATATAACGCTATAAGCGCATTTCTTTTAACTTCCTCATCCTCATCTTTCAGGGCAGTTCTTATAAATTCTTCAGCTTCATCATATTCACTGTTCATCAAAGCTTCTATTGCGTTTATCCTTACCATGGGAGAAGAATCCATTAGTGACTGTCTAAGAACCTTCAAAACACGCTTATTATTTATATTTAATTTGCCTAAAGCTTCTACAATACGCTCTTTCAAAAAAGAAAATTTGTCCCAAAGCCCTTGCTTGGATTCCATTATGGAAACAAGAGGCTCTATAGCACTTTCATCCCCGAGAAGTCCTAACGCAGTTGCGGCAGATTCTTTTACATAAACGGATTTTTCTTCTTCATCCTTTACAACATCTATAAGTGATTCTACTGCAAATCTGTCGCCAATACGGCCCAGGGCATCAGCACAAGCCAGCCTTACACGGTAATGCTCGGATTTATTGTTTAAGCAATATAACAAAGAACTTACTGTTGAAGTATTTTTATAATTTGATATAGCTTTGGCACAAAGAGCACGAACATTTACCAAACTTTCCGCATCATATTCATCACAATTCCGCATAAGCAATATATCCTGCAAGATAGAAAGTGTTGATGCTGATTTATGACTGTCTGCCAGCCTGATAACACCTGTCATAATATCAGGATTATGGACATTCGTAAGAATATGATTATATATTTCGACTAAATCTTTATCAACATAAAACTCTTCCAAGCCGGCAATATTGCGGACAACTTGGAGCGGTGGTTCATTATTAACCCCGCATTCATCCATTATTACACTAAAATCCAAAACTTTATCAGCCACAAAAACAACATACAATAAAAATCTTTATTTAGCAATTATTACCTGAATTTCAGCCTATATTTTACATAAAAATGCTTTACATTTCTTAATATTTTCTTAAAAATAGTCAATTTTTGAAAAATGAAATACTTTATATATACATAAGCAGATTATGTAAGGAAAAAAAAATGAAAGAAGAAGAATTAAACGCTAAAATGTCAGTTATCTCAGATCCGATTAAAAATGTTTACAAATTGGAATCTCGTAAAGATATCGAAGAAATCCAGAGAATTTGCAGAATTTTTAACATTGCAGAACAACAAGGCAATAAACATAAAATGTTGTCTATAAAAAATTTAGCAACATTCAGACTTGTTTTAAGCAATAACTAGATTTTTAAATTTTATATAAAAAACCCGAAATTTGTAAATTTCGGGTTTTTTATTTTTATTAATATCTATAAGCTGATACAAATAAACCTTTTGTGTATTTATTAAGTTTTGTAACAAAATAAAACGGTTGTGAAATTATAACTTTTTTAAATACTTTATATATATGTAAGATTTAAAAAAGATGGTGAACGAAGATGGCAAACACAGCAGCATTATTAGGAAACTTATTAAACACAAACGCAGATATTAATTACTATACCCAGCAGCAGATTTATTGGAACGCTAAATATGAAGCTAACTCCGCTAAACTGAGCAAACAAGTCAAATACGAAGAAAAATGGGAAAGCGCATTTGATTCAGCTATTGATAATACAAAAGAATTAACGGCAGGCGGCATTAAAGTTGGTGAAAACAACCAAAATGAAATGATTGCAGACGCTTATGCTCACGCTAAAGTTGAACAATACAATGAAGAGTTATCTCTTGAACTTGCTGAATTAGACATGGAATACGATACAATGAAAACTATGTATGATACAATGCTTGAACAATTAAGAGCACAACAAGAAGGTCAGAAAACAGCTACTTCTACTGCTGCTCAAGACACAGGTTTGTTACAATCATAGAGGTAATTGACAGAGAGAAGTATCCCCTCATCAATAAACTTTTGAAGCATTGTACATTAAAGAAGCTATGGTCATCGGGCCAACCCCACCGGGTACTGGAGTTATATACCCACAAGAAGGTGATACTAAATCAAACTCAACATCACCAGTTAACTTACCGTTGTCGTTTCGGAAAATCCCAACGTCAACTACACAAGAATTATTCCTATCCATCTTACATCTTACAATCTTTTTACCCACCGCAGATATGACAATATCGGCGGTTTTTATTTTGGTTTCAAGGTCTTTTGTATATGAATGACAAATTGTAACCGTAGCATTACGTCTCAATAACATTTGAGCCATTGGTTTGCCGACAATATTTGAGCGTCCGAGGATAACAGCATCAGCGCCTTCTATAGGAATTTTGTACTCATCAAGAAGCATTATAATCCCCTGCGGAGTTGCCGGGTAAAAATAAGGTTCAAGCCCGATAGCCAGCTTGCCGACATTTTCAGGTGTAAATCCGTCAACGTCTTTTTGGGGAGATATTGTATTCATAACCTTATTTTTATTAATATGTTCCGGAAGCGGCAATTGTACAAGTATACCCGTAACATCATCATCAGCATTCAAACCTTTTATAATTGATAACAGATTGTCTTCCGAAGTAATAGCCGGCAGTTCTATAATAGTAGATTTTATACCTACTTTTTCAGCTGCTTTTTGCTTATTATTAACATAAATTTTGCTTGCAGTATTATCTCCGGCAAGAATTACCGCAAGATGAGGCTGTCTGCTAAGATTTTGAACAGTCTCCTTTACATTCTCTAAAACTTTTTCGGATACAGCTTTACCATCTAATATAATCATTGGTTCTCCTGCGGTAAGTTCAATCTAAAATAAAATTGTTTCACAGCTTCATACACAACTTGCGAATTTCGGTCTAATGCACCTGATACAAGTTCCTGTGTATGCGGAACTGTGCCCAGCACATCAACATCTGCATTTTTTAACTCTTCTGTCAATGTACTTATATTTTCATCTTTTACTTTATTTATTATAACGCCCATTTGCCCGCCCGCAGCATATTTGGCTGAAAATTCCGTTATTCTCTTTGCCAAATGCAACGAATCAATTGTCGGATTCGCTACAACAAGGGTTAAATCTATATCTGTATCTACAAGTTGATTAAGATATTTTAAATCAAACTCGCAATCAAATATAACGAAATCATACCTCTCAATAAGTTTTTGACATGCATCATTAATTTGTCCGGTAATCGGACATCTGCAGTCTTTTGCTCCTACAAACCAGGATACAATAATATCAACATTATCGCTAAGACTGACAAGGATATCTTCTATAGCCCATTCTACGTATTCATGTTTTGTCATGCCTTGCGGTATCCCCGTTTTATATTCGTGTTTGCCGCTTCTTATACCATAAATAGTATTTCTTATATCTAACCCGAATGAATGTGCTAGTTCGCCTGTTAAGTCATTATCAAAAAGCAAAATTGACTTATCCGGGAAGTTTTCACGCAAAATCTTTAAAAAAGATTTTGTTAATGTTGTCTTTCCGCTTCCGCTTTTGCCTGTAACTGCTATTTTTATACTCAATATCTTAAACCTCTTTCTATTTATAATACCATAAAAAAATGACGCGGTATAAACCGCGCCATTCTGTATCTCTCTTAATTATTCCATATCAGATTTTTCATCACTGACAAGCAGATCCGGAGCACCGAACATACCTTCTATTTCCTCTAGTATTGCAGAAGGTTTGCGTGCCTGATTTCTTTGTGCAGCTCTCTTTTGTGCCTCTTTATCCTTTTCTTCGTTTGCACAGGATAAATGATAGAAGCCTGTACCCGCTGGTATCAAACGACCGATGATAACGTTTTCTTTCAAACCTCTCAGTAAGTCCTTCTTGCCTTCTACTGCTGCTTCTGTCAGTATTCTGGTTGTTTCCTGGAACGAAGCGGCTGATATAAAGCTTTCTGTGTTCAAAGAAGCTTTTGCAATACCTAACAGCATATACTCGCAAGTAGCTTCCTGACCTTCGCGTTCTCTTACCGCTTTATTCTCATTTTCAAATGTCTGCATTTCAACCAATTCACCGGGAAGTAAATTAGTATCACCGGCATCAACAACTCTGACTTTTTTAGTCATCTGACGTACAATGATTTCTATATGCTTATCAGCAATTTCTACACCTTGCGAACGATAAACACGCTGTACTTCATCAACTAAATACTGTTGAGCTTCTTCCGGACCGCAAAGTCTGATTACATCATGCGGATTCAAAGGACCGCTTGTTAAAGGCTGGCCTTTTTTAATTTTTTGTTTATTTTGAACAACAATACTTGCATCAATAGCAAATTTGATTTCAGTTCTGCTTCCGCCTTCTGTCACAAGGAATAATCTCGGAACTTCATCCTCAATTTCAATTTCAGCAACACCGTCAGTTTCTGCGAGAATTGCACAATCTTTAGGTTTTCTTGCTTCAAGCAATTCTTCAACTCTTGGCAAACCTTGTACGATATCGCCTGTTTTTTCTCTTTCAAATACCAGAGTTGCCAACATATCGCCTCTCAGTACCAGAGAACCCTCTTCAACCTGTAACATAGTACCAGGGCTGATTAAGTATGGACGACCGTTTCTTATTGTTACAGATTTTGGAGTTACATCAACTATTTTACCTGAAACAGTTGCAACTTCTCCTGATTCAGCAAGTACTGAATCTAATTTTATAAAGTCGCCTTTCTTAACTGAAGGTTTCGATTTAGTATTTATAACAGTCTCAAAGTTTTCGCAATTCAAAAGCAATCTTCTTGATTCTGTTACATCACCTTTTATAGAAGCTACTCCATCATTCAAAGCAAGAACTTCAGTCTTAGCAATAGGAGTTTTTGGCTCGATTATCTGACCGTTTTCAACAAGAAGTTCTGTCTGTAGAGAGCTGTTCAACTTTGAATTGCCTTCTAATTCTCTTCTAACAATCAAGGTTTCAAGTACAACGATTTTTAATTCGCCTTTTTCATCTAATTCTACAAGACCTTTAAGGTGAGATAAATATCCTTGCATTTGAAGAACTAAGCTTGTTCTTGTCAACGTTGCACCGTCAAGATTCCTAACTCTTGCACCATCTTTATATTGCAGCTGAGTAACAGGAACAATATTAATCAACTCATCAGTTGTATTGAACTGAATAGAAACATCTCTCTGTTCAATAAACATTGGCTGAACAGGTCTTACAAGAATTTGAATAGGTTTATCTTCCAATGATTCTTCTTCTAAAGCGGAAGTATCGATTTCTTCATCCAAATCATCTATATCCAGATCATCAAAATCCATTTCCATAATAGTTACTATAGAAGTCTCTTTTGCTTTAATACCTTTTGCAATTATTGTACCTGCTTCAACTACAGAACCTTCTTCAACCTTAAGTTCTGATACACTTGATAAAGTATGTACTTCACCAGGTCTGATTGTTACTTCGTGAATAACTTCATTGAATTCTTTAAATTCAACGATACCGTCAATGTGGCAGTAAACATCTTTTACTACCTCAGTACCAGCTGTAACAAAAGTTCCGTTATCAACCATTTTTAAAGACGAATCTTTGTTTATCTGGTGAACTTCTTCAGGTACAAATACTATATTACCAGGTTTTGTTACAATTTGATTTTCATCAACTTCAACATCTA
>CALUPJ010000108.1 GCA_944322555.1 Candidatus Gastranaerophilales bacterium
GATAAATACACATCTATTGAATCAATACCGCATATTGCACACGCCGCAATAAAATGTTCACAAAGCATTACCTTGTATTTATAATCACCAAGCAAGGTTCTGTGCTCTTTACTGCACAATGTTACACAATGTTCCGTAGAATAAAGGTTTTCTATACAGACATTAAACGGAGTATCGGCACCTTTAGAAAAAATACGAATATTCCCGCCGCGCGACGGTTTAATTACAACTTCGCAGTTGCAATTCTTCATCAGCGACTTACCCGAGGTTTTAATTTCTGTTTTTATCGTACCCATTTTTGAACTGTCATCCTGTTAACTTAACTTAGCACCAAAAGAGACAGGATATTATTTTTTCTGTATCTGCACTCTTTTACCCTGCAATTATCCCTCTTTTACACTTTCTTCAAATGTTTTAAGAAGCGGCTCATATTTTTTGAATTTTGCAATTAAATCACCAGCATCCTTAACAATCTTTAATTGCTTAATAAATTCTTTTCTCGGAACGGCAGGAGCGCCTACAACTATCGATTTTGCCGGAAAACTCTTCGTAACACCGGCTTGAGCCGCAATAATAGTATCATCACCGATGCTGATATGGTCAGCAAGTCCGGCCTGACCAGCGATAACAACCCTGTCACCGATCACACAGCTGCCTGCAATCCCGACTTGAGAAACTATCATACAACCTTTGCCTATGCGGCAGTTATGCCCAATCATAACAAGATCGTCTATTTTAGTATTATCACCGACCACCGTATTTTCTATCGTACCGCGGTCTATTGCAGTATTCGCACCTATTTCAACATTATTACCTATTACAACAGAACCTATAGAAGGAATTTTGAATATTACCTGCTCCACATCATTATCTCTAATTTCGCCATCTTTACGGGCTTGCTCAATATTATTCGGATTTTCCGTTACAAAACTGAAACCGTCTGCACCCAATGATACACCATGGTGCAAAATAACTTTGTTTCCGACTTCCACTCTGTCTCCGATATTTACTCCGGGATGAAAGAAGCAGTCTGAACCTATTTGAGCATTATTACCTATATAGCAGTTTGCTAAAATCTTTGTATTATCACCTACTTGAGCATTTTCTCCTATTACAACATTTGCACCCAAAGAAACATTTTGTCCTATTTTAGCTGAAGGGTGCACAGTTGCGGTTGGATGAATCCCCGAATTTACATGAGGCTCTTCATAAAACATTGAAATCAGTTTCATCATGGCAAGACGCGGCCTTTCCACTTCTATAGTAGAGAATCCGTCAATATTAACCCCTAAAGGAACAAGTGCTGCTTGAGCCTTTGTTGAAGATAAATTTGCAATCTCATCTTCACCCAGAGCCAAAGCCAAAGTATTTTCATCTGCCAGAAGCGGAGGAGCTATACGAGTAATAGCAACATCTTTTGCTTTAGAAAGCATACCGCCCGTAATCTGTGCAATCTGTTCCAATGTAAATGTCTTCATAACATACTCCTTTATTTATCTAAACACTTGTTAATAATATTAGTTGTGGACTTTCCCCGAACAAATTCTATAAATTCCACTCTGATGTTATTTCTGATAACTATATCCCGCTCCGGAAGAGTCTCTAGTGTATAATCCGCACCTTTTGTATAGATATCAGGTTTTATAGCTTCCAACAGTTTTGCGGGAGAGCTTTCTTCAAATAATACCACATAATCAACACAACTCAAAGCATTTAATATTTCAGCTCTGTCATTTTCCTGATTTATCGGCCTGTCATCACCTTTTATACGCTTTACGGAGCTGTCGGAATTTAGCATTACTATACAATAATCCGCTAAAGATTTTGTTCTTTGAAGATACCTGACATGCCCGACATGCAGAATATCAAAACAACCGTTTGTAGCAGCAAAAGTTTTCCCCTTTGCCTGGTTTTCTCTTACAATATTAATTATTTCTTCTTGAGAAACAGTTCTGCCCAACTAAACCTTCTTTCTTACTGCCGGCATAATATTTTGCTGAACAAATTGTTTTACTTTTTTTATTTTTCTGTCTGTAGGTCGTATTGAAATTTTGTCAATTATCTGTTGTATTCTCATCTAAAATAACTCCATTTCTATAACTTTTTTGCATATTCGTACAGTGTTTAAAGCAGCTCCTATTCTTAAATTATCGGCAACACACCATAGAGATATTCCGTTTTCAAATGCCAGATTCTTTCTTATTCTTCCGGCAAAAACCGGATTCACTCCGCTTGCGTCACGGGTTGTGGGATATTCATAATTTTCGGGATTATCAATTACACTTACTCCGAAAGAATCTGCTAAAATTCTTCTGACTTCATCCGGCGTAACAGCCTTTTCAAACTCTATATCAACCGCTTCACTGTGTCCGTTAAAAACCGGAACTCTTACTGCAGTACAAGAAATTTTTACGGATTCATCCAGATGAAGAATTTTTCTCGTTTCATTTACTACTTTCATTTCTTCTTTCGTATAACCGTTATCGCAAAAAACATCTATCTGCGGAATTACATTGAAAGAAATCGGTTTTTTGAAGCATTTATTTTCAAAATGTTTACCTTCGAGATTAGCTTTGGTGTCATCTCTGAGTTCGTTTATAGCCGCAAGCCCCGCACCGGAAACAGCCTGATAAGTTGATACAATAAGTCTTTTTATTCCGAACCTTTTTAAAGGTTCCAAAACGAGCATTAACTGAGATGTAGAACAATTAGGATTTGCAATAATCCCTTTATGCTTTCTCAAATCCTCATCATTAACCCCCGCAATAACTAGCGGAACATCCTTATCCATTCTGAAAGCTGATGAATTATCAATAATAACTCCGCCGCGTTTTACAATCTCAGGTGCAAATTTTTGACTGGTAGAACCGCCTGCCGATGCCATAACAATATTTATACCGTCAAAGCTTTCCGGCACAGCTTCCTCAACAACATACTCTCTGCCCTTAAACTCTATTTTTGTCCCCGCACTACGTGCACTGGATAAGAACTTAATATCCTCATATTCAATTCCGAGTTCCTCGGTAATCTTTGTTATTTCGCGGCCTACAACACCCGTTGCCCCTAAAATTGCAATCCTCGGTTTTCTCATTAATCCTCCTACAGAATATTGTCCAGTCCGTATACAAAATTGCGGTTTTCATAGGCATATCTTACTGCCATTAAAACCCCGTTCATATAACATTCCCTGTTCATAGAATCGTGTCTTATCGTTAATATCTGACCGTTTTCTCCGAATATAACTTCCTGAGATGCTATATATCCGGGCATGCGAACAGAATGTATATGTATATTATTATATGAAGTACCGCCTCTTGCTCCTTCTATTGTTTCCGTTTCAGGAGAATTACCCGATGTAAAATCAGGATTATTTTCAGACATCATTAATGCTGTTTTTATAGAAGTACCTGAAGGAGCGTCTTTTTTTTGATTGTGATGAAGCTCAATAATCTCCGCATTCTTAAAATATTTTGATGCCATTTTTGCAAACATCATCATTAAAACGGCACCTGTTGAAAAATTCGGTGCTATAAAACATCCAACCCTTTCTTTATCTGAAATACTTTTCAGCTCTTCTATCTGCGAATCACTTAAGCCGGTAGTCCCAACCACTATATTTATACCGTTATTCAGACAGTATAATGCGTTTTCATAAATTGATCTGGGCTGCGTAAAATCAATAAGTATATCTATTTTGACAGACTCTTTTGCATCTTTAATCGTTGCAAATTCGCCGTCTTTTATATCAATTCTGGCAACGAGAGTCATATCATCAGATGCATTTACGGCTTTAACAACCTCCTGTCCCATTTTCCCGTTAGCACCGCATACAGCAACATTAATCATTCTCTTCCTCCAAGTAAATCAATTATACAACAAACACGAAAAAGATTAAATGTAAAGATTTGTAAAAATATATACTTTTTATGTTATTAAAATATATATTGTGGAATTAATATAATATAATCTCTTTTCTTTATTTTCTCCTCCACTCCTTTATCTAACGAAACTTACTGCCGCAAATGATTGCGGCTTTTTGTTTTTGGGGTAAATATAATATTTTTTAGTGGAAGAAAGAATTAAAAGCACTAAGATTTTCTTTATGAATAAACAAACGGCGGACCATTTTTAATTTCAAACAGAATATTGTCTGCCATTACTTTTAACTCTTTCTGCGACTTACCTTCCGCTTTCTGTTTCATAAATTCATCACAAAGAGGCTCTATTGCCGACTCTTTTTTGGCTTTAAAGTTCCTCAACTCGGTCGAAACAAGGCGTCTTTGCAGATTTAATTCAATATCTGCGTTATATCTTTTAACCTGTACATCTTTAACCGCTTCGGCAGCTGTTTTCCCGCCGTATGCCAATGCGGAAATTCCCGCTATTCCGAAAAATAAGTTCTTAAACTGCGGATTTTTAGGATTCATAAGCCAATCATAGAAAAATGACAGATAGTCGTTTACGTGCGAAAAATAGGTAATTTTATTCCTGCCCGAACCGCCCATCATCGGGTTAACCTTCTCTGTTGCCTGATTCATTACATCTTTTAGATGTGCGATAAACTCCGTTTTTTCTTCTTTCGAAAGATTCATTTTGTTTACCGTCGTTTCTACCTCTTCTGGTCGTGCATAAATCGATTCAAGCATATTTTCAATCAGAAGTTTATAGGCATCTTTGCCTTTTAGGATTTCGCCTTTATGTCCTTCTATATCACTTATCGGGCAATTCCGGTTAAAATCCTCAATAACTTTATCCAGTCCCTTTTTCGTATTTTTAATCCCTTTACTGATAAACTCATCACTTTTTCTTATATTACGTGCAGAAAAATATCCCAGTCCCAGTATGCTCAGGAGCGTTGCACCGCCCAGCAGATAAAACATTTTACCGTTTTCTTCTTTGTTCTTTTTCATACGGCTTTTAAAAGACAGCTCCTCCGAAAATATTTGAGCTTTTGCGGAAAGCATACTTCTTATAATTTGGATTTTCCCAGAAAAGGCCTGCGTTTCTACTGCAATCAGATTTTCCTGTAAGTTTTTTTGAATATCAGCTTCCTGTTTTCTTATCCATACATCACGAAATCCGTCTATAAATATTTTTCCCATAAAAGCCATTGAACCCAGAGTTATAACCCCCAAAGACGCTAAAATTGTTTTTCTGTTCGGCGATTGTATCATACTGAATATACTCTGATGAATTTCGTTATTAATGCAGTGATTGCGTGTAATTCCCGGAAGCAGATATTCTTTTGTACTTTCCAGCCTCCCTTTTGAGAATTTTTTCATCATTGCCGTAAATCCGCCTAATAGAGCCATTACTCCTATTGTTGCAGCACAAACCGGAATAAGGGGATTATGTTTTTTTTCTTCTTTTTCAAAGACTTTTAGGGGTAAATCTATTTTTGTGTTGGAAATAACAAGGGTATCGCAGGTTTCATCAAGCGGAGTAAACGTATTTGTCTCGCTGTCATAACTTCCTGCCTTTATGCCTTCAAGAAGCGGATCTTTAACATAAGTATTTACAATAACACCCTCTTTAACGTAAGTATCATTGCGTTTTTGAGTTTTCGTCATATTTTTTTGATGTCTTGAAGATTCAAGATCCTGATTTATTTTTGGTATCATCTTTTTTCTTTTCCCTAATCTTTTGAATAAATTTTTTCAAATTAAATATTTTCTTATCTTCATCAATTTTGCTGTCATTATCTCTCGTATTGTTTCTTTTGAAGATTTTAAACAACCCGTCAAACTTGAATTTTATGCTCCCGATAAACTCTGTAACCTTTTTTTCGACAAAAGCCTTTGCTTCTCCGAAAATTGCATTTAATTTATCTTGAATATCAACAAATTTCTGCTTTATCTGAGACAGTTTATCCGCAATATTTGATATTATTGAGAGGATAGCACTTCCTATATTTTTAATTATGTTAACAGTCGGAACCAAAATATTAGTAATGACAAGAGCTGCGGGTTTAAAGATAAAGTTTTTGGAAATAATGCTCGCAAAATCAACCAATTTCTGTGCCATTTTTTCAAGATTTTGCTGAAATTCTAACACGGCTTCAGCATGCAGATTAAGATTTTTTTCATGGGCTTCAATCCTTTGTGCCCGAGCTTTCATCATTGCTCCAACCATTGCACACTGATGATAGCTCCACTCACCTGCCTTTTGAGGACGTTCCCCGACTCTGGTACTACCGCCTCCGCTCATACCGGAGCAGACAGGGCACGCACCCGGAGCCATTCCGTGGGGACATAGTCCGCTTTTTACATTATTTACATTTGGTGTTACACCTGCCAATAAAAAATCTTCCTTTACAGCTATTGTGCCGCAAAGAAAGCCTTATGCAATACTGTGACTCGCAGTCTTGCAAGAATTTGTAGTTTATACAGCAGAAGCAGACCTGGAAAAAAATTTTGTAAATGAAAATTTAACCTATGTCTGCCGACCATATTCCTACGTACGTAGTACTCCGGCTTTAACGGTTGCGGCACAGTCACGGATTTTCACCGTAGTTTCCTCGTATTTAGTTTTATTTAATTTATAACATAATAACTTTTATAGTACAATGTTCTTATGCTGGTCCGAAATTTTTACATTAAAGATATTACAAATATCGCAGGCCCCATAATTCTAGGAAATCTGGGCTTTATTATGATTGGTGTCGGAGACGTAATTGTTGCGGGCAGACACTCCACTGATACACTTGCGGCAGTCAGCCTGGCTACGGCAATAATTAATTGTATTATGATTTTCGGAATAGGAATTCTGGGGAGCATATCTCCGATTCTTTCAAACTACAGGGGAGCAGGGAAAGAAGCCGAAAAATATTTCTATCCGTCACTAAAATTCGCATCTTTACTCTCAGTTCTGATGTCAATACTAATCATTATATTTATCCCGTTAATCGACAAGCTGGGGTTTGAAACAAGACTAATTCCAATGATAAAAGATTACTTCTGGATTACAGCATTTTCGACATTCGGAGCATATTTGCATACAATGACAAAAGAGTTTTTACAAGCTTTTGAAATTGTCTTATTTCCCAACATTCTTACGGTTATATGCATATTTGTAAATCTTTTTTTAAACATAATTTTTTGTTTCGGAACAGGTCCAATACCTGAATACGGAGCGGGCGGACTTGCTTTTGCAAGTTTATTAACCAGATATATTATGGGATTTATACTATTTTTATACTGCTTTAAAAAAGTAAATATCAAACATCATAAAGATAAGAATTATTATAAAGACCTGCTAAGAGTCGGCGTTCCCGCATCTTTAGCCGTTATGATTGAATTTATAGGATTTAATGCAATAACAGTTATTATGGGGCGTGTTGCGGGAATTTATGCAGCTGCACAGAACATAGTCTGCACACTTACAAGCGTATCTTTTATGGTTCCGCTTGCAATCTCCAATGCCACAGCGGTTAAGGTCGGTTTCGCAAACGGAGCCAAATATTATAAATCTTTAAAAACATACGCATATACAGGAATCGCACTGTGCGTAGCATTTATGAGCTGTTCCGCTATTGTTGTGGGACTATTCCCCGAATTTTTGGTCAAATTATTTACTGAAGATGCCGAATTGATAAAAGTTTGTATTCCTGTTGCTTATGTTTTATGCTTCTTCCAAATTTTTGACGGGCTTCAGGTCGCACTTGCGGGAATTTTTAAGGGAATAAAACAAACAAGCATTGTTATGACATCAAATCTCATTGCATACTGGTTTGTATCTATTCCTCTGGGCTGTTATTTTGCATTGCATTTAAAATTAAATCTTCTGGGCTTCTGGTACAGTTTAGGTATATCCGCAATTATTTTGTGCACAATAATGCTTACAACACTTATCAAAAAATTCAAAACAGATTATAAAGAAGCCCGCATTTAGTTATTGCATGTTCAGTCAATGCCTGACCTACTTTTTTATATATTTTTATAATAGAATATGACTACAAGGAGACACAATGCCACACTTCTTTATAGGAGGGGCAGCGGCAAACAAAGGGGAAAATAAAGGTGTAAATGGAGATGATACCCCTAACATAATCGCTCCGCCTCTGATTACAATAAAAGATACTGATAATTACCGTCATATTGCACGTTCGCTTAGGGCAAGGAGCGGAGAAAAACTTTTGCTGATTGACGAAAATCAAATTCAGTATGAAACCGTTATAAAAGAAATTAATTCCAAAGAAATTATTTGCGAAATAGAAAAATCATACCCCTCAAAACGAGATTTGGATTTTGATTTATTTCTTGCACAAAGCCCTTTGCGCAGCGATTCACAGCTTACGATAATGGAAAAAGCAACTGAGCTCGGTGTCAGAGCAGTGTATCCGGTATTTACTGACAATTGTGCCGTGAAGGTCAACAAGCGGGAAAAATGGCAAAAAGTTATGTATGAAGCTTCAAAACAGTGCGAAAGAGCTAAAATTCCGACTTGCTTTGATCCGCAAACATTTGATGAAATACTCAAAAATAAGTTTGATAAAATTATAGTATTTGCGGAACGCTCAACAGAAAAAAACTTGAAACAATATCTGAAAGAAAATCCGATTCACAAAGGCGAAAAAGTTTTGGTTATTATAGGACCGGAAGGCGGATTTTCGCAAAGAGAGTTTGATTATTTTAAAACAAAAAACTTTCCGCTTATATCGCTCGGTGATTTAATTTTAAAAGCCGATACCGCAGTCATTACCGCACTTGGAGATATTATTTATGAATATCAGGGATGATTTTATTCTTAAAGAGTTGAAAGAAGGTTTTTTGGTCGGCGGCTCAGTCAGAGATTTTTTGCGAGGGAAAGAAAATACGGACAGAGACATTGCAATTAAGGGTGCCGAAGATTTCGCAAAAAAAACTGCCAAAAAACTTGATGCAACCTTTATTACTCTTGACGATGAAAATAAAATTTACCGCATTGTTTTAAAAGACAAAACAAACTATCTTGATATTTCGGAACTCCAAGGCGAAAGTATAGAAGAGGACCTGAAAAGACGTGATTTTACGATTAATGCGATTGCTTACAACCTAAGCTCAGATAAATTTATTGATATAACGGGCGGACTAAATGACTTAAAAAACGGTGTTTTACGTCATATAAAAGATGAAAATTTTAAAGAAGATCCGCTGAGAATATTAAGAGCATTCAGATTTTATGCCCTGACGGGGTTTGAAATCACACCGGAATTAAATGCCGCAATCAAAAAATACTTACCGCTTGCACTCAACCCAGCAAAAGAGAGAATAACTTATGAAATTATGAAACTTTTTGGCGGTAAATACGCAGACAAAGCTCTTATTAAAATGGATGAAGCAGGGCTTCTGGAAAAGATTTTCCCTTGCATTATCGACACAAAAAAAGTTCCTCCAAATACGCATCACCACCTTAACTTGTTTCATCACACAGTTGAAACGGTAAAACAAATAGAAATAATTTATGAAACTTCTCCCGCGGCAGTTAAGACGCACTTAAACTCTGTTGACTTCGGAGGCTTTCCGAGAATTAACCACCTTAAACTTGCGGGCTTTTTACACGATATCGGAAAATTTTCCACCTGGACACTTGAGGGGGGAAAATGCAAAAAAGAAGAATGTCTGTATAATAAACCTGAATGTATTAACTGTAATGCCCGTCATAGATTTATTAAACACGATGATGTCGGTTCAAAAATGATTGTTCCGATTCTTAAAGAATTAAAATTCTCTAAAAAGCAGATAGAATATATCTCAAGCATGATAAAAAACCATATTTATCCCTCGGGTGTAATAGCAGCACCTGTTCTGAACGAAAAAGTTATGATGAGATATATAAGAAAAATGGGAAATAACGTTATTGACAATATTACTCTTGCAAAAGCAGACAGGCTCTCCGCAAGAGG
>CALUPJ010000109.1 GCA_944322555.1 Candidatus Gastranaerophilales bacterium
AAGAATAATATTGGGTCCCTTCCACTTCCGTAAGCGGAATAAACTCTTCGGCTGGAATTACTCTGTCTCTGTCATAATAAGTATTTCCCTGCCATTTTATACCAACCTTTATTTTATCATTATCAAAATATTTTTTCTTATATTCTTCCGCCAATTCACAATTTGGCCTGATATATCCTTCCGAATACGCAAAAACTTTATTTCCTTTTAGTTTCAGCAAATACGGCAGACTTAATAACGGAGCGTGAACATCAAATTCAATCTGCTCTTCGGGAATAAACTTATCAATAATTTCATCCACACCGAGTGAATTATCTCTAAATAGCGGAGCAAGCGGCTTTTGACACATAAATAAAAGTTTTTTGCATTTTTGTGCCGCAAGCGGAAGATATCTGGCAAACATTATAACATCTCCAAAACCCGCTTCATAATACACAAGCAAAGTTTTGTTCTTAATATTTTCGCCCTGCCAGAGTCTTTCACGGGATGCTTTGTTCGGATAAGTTTTATTTTGCAGAGCAACTGCAGTTTCTTTACAAAGTCTTGTTTCAAAGTATTTTAAACCTTTGTCGTAATTTTTCGTGCGCATCAACGCAAGACTTAAAAAATATTCCGTATCATTATCATGCGGTTTTATTTTCTGGCATATTTTCAATGCCGATAACGCATTTTCCGCCTCACCTTCAATACTGTACAAATGCGAAAGATTAAACCAGGCTTGATATGAAGCGGGATTAATCTTTAAAGCTTTATCATAATATTTAATTGCCTCTCTGTTTTTATGCAGATTTTTAAAGGCCAGCGCCAGATTAAAAAGAAGCGAAAAATCATCGGAAAATTTTTCTAAAACTTCTTTTTCTCTTTTAACAATTTCTTTGTAAAGTCCAGCTCTTATATAAGTCTGAAACAATGTTTCATAAAAATAAGCATTCGGGCTTTTCTTAACAGCCTGTTCAACCCAGTATACGGCAGATATAACATCATTTTGCTGGAGCTTTAAAACTCCGAGAAGATTATAAATCTCCGCATTATTTTTATCACTATCCAACGCTTCTTTATAAACGTTTTCCGCTTCTTCCAAATTCCCCTTCCGGTGAAGTGAAAATCCTATTTTTATAAGTTCCTCTGTATCAGGCATATATCTCTCTTCCTGATATAATTTTACCCTTTTCCGAAAATTATTTCAAGATATCGTTCCAACAGTTCATTGCATGGTACGAACTTCTAACAAGCGGCCCGATTTGATAATTCTTAAAGCCGATTTTCTTTGCCAAGGTTTTTAAATCCTCAAATTCTTCCAAAGTATAGTACTTTGAGACCTCAAGATGTAATTTTGACGGCTGAATATACTGTCCTATAGTCACAATATCAACACCCGCCTCTTTTAAATCAACAAGAGTGCTTTCAATATCATTTATCTCTTCACCAAGACCGACCATAAGACCGGACTTAGTAATAATATCAGAATTGTCTTTAATGTATTTTAAAACCTCCAGCGACAAG
This sequence comes from Candidatus Gastranaerophilales bacterium, assembly GCA_944322555.1. Taxonomy (GTDB): domain Bacteria; phylum Cyanobacteriota; class Vampirovibrionia; order Gastranaerophilales; family Gastranaerophilaceae; genus CAG-196. The sequence continues at coordinate 1,504 of CALUPJ010000109.1, forward strand.
TTATAATCCCCCTGAGGGCGTGCAGTTTTAAAAACCGGCTCAACAGTTTCTATATTATGATTAAAAACATCAGGTCTTGCCTCAAGGATAATATCCAAAGCCTCTTTATTACATTTACTTTCTTTATCCGCCCCTTTGTTCGTACCAAAGTCAGGAGTTAAAATCTCGATTTTGGCATCACAGATTTTTCTTATTTCATCAATACAATTTTTGAAATGTCCCGCACCGCCGTCAGCCAAATCATCTCTGGTAACAGAAGTTATAACCGCATACTTCAAGCCGAGTTCTTTAACCGCCTGTGCAACATGTTCGGGTTCCTCTTTATCAAGCGGTTCGGGGCGGGCGGGAGAAATATTGCAATAACGGCAATTTCTTGTACAGACATTTCCCATAATCAGAAATGTCGCGGTATTACTCGCATAGCATTCACTCTTATTCGGACATCTTGCTCCCTCACACACAGTATTAAGACATTTAGCTTTCAAAATCCGTCTGACAGTCTTTGTTTTTTCGGTATCAATTATCGGTCTTTTTAAATACTCAGGCAGTCTCTGCATAATTCCTCACTCTTGAATTTTTCTAAAAATACGCTAAAATGAAAATACGGGCAAGGGTGATGAACGCACCCTTACCACCTGCAATCAGTGCAGGATTTGATTGAGTAGAATTAGCATTATCGCAAGTAGTGCTAGTTCTTTTTCATTAATTTCAACTAACATTTTCACCTCCTTTCATTAGTTGAAATAAGTGCAAATGTTTGTTAAAATCTTCTGCCCGTATTCTTCTTTTAATGTGCATTACAATTATACCAACGGAATGTAAATATATCAATATATTTTCCGTTTACACTTCCGCTATCGGCATAAATACTTTCACGCAGAAGCCGCATTCTTCATTGGAATAAAGCCTGATTTCGCCGTTCATCGCCTCAACAAGCCCCTTAACTATATATAACCCCAAACCCGTGCCGCGTGTTGTACGCGTTGTTTTATCATCAATCCGTGTAAATTTATCAAATAATGTTTTCAGCTTCTCACGCGGAATAATATCATAATCATTCTTTACGCTTACAACAAGCCTGTCACCTATAATCTCGTAATCCAATGTTACCGGAGAGTCGCCTTTGGAATACTTGATTGCATTCTCAATAAGGTTAACAAAAACCTGTTCAACTCTGTCAATATCTGCAAAAATTTCTACTTTACAATCACGAACATTATTAATAATTTCCCGTTTAACATCATTTCTAACCAGTGCCACAGCTCCTTCAATTACTGAATTTATCGGCACATTTACAAGGTTTACGTTCAATCTCGCACCCTCAATATCAGGAATAACAAGCAAATCTTCTATCATACGTTTCAGTCTTTCAGACTGTCTTTTTATAACTTTTAACGACTTAATCCTCGTCTCTTCATCAATTTCAATATCCTGCCTCAAAAGCCTTGAAGTATAGCCCTGAATACTCGTCAGCGGGGTTCTGAATTCATGACTTACGGTATCAATCATATTTGAACGAAATTCATTAACCTGCTTTAACTCCTTATTCTTCTTTTTAAGCTGAATATAGGACTTATGAATCTGGTTAACCATTCTGTTAAACTCGTTTCCGAGGAACACAATCTCAAACGGAGTAAAAATATTCGTCAAAAGTCGTATTCTGCGTTCATAGTTTCCTTTTGATATCGCGATAATTGCCTTAAAAAGCTGGCGAATATTGATATACAGGTATGATGTATATAATCCGACCACAAAGAATACCGCGAGCATTGTTATAATAATTGAAAGTATGATTTTATCGCGATTATAGTCAATTGCATGTTTAGTAACATCTTCAGTCGTATTAACAATGACCATAACATCAGGATCCGTTTTTTTCAGATAAACAAGCGGCTGGTTTTTCAAATCCCCGTATATAACGGGTTTATCCTCTTCAATTTCGGCAGGAAGCTGCGCCAGACTGTTATGATAACCCGTTTCGGAATAATTGCTGGACGCAACCAGAAATCCGTCAACTATAACATAAATCTGCCTTTTATCTTCACTCAAAGTTTTAAACAGATTATGCTGCAGGTTTTTAATATCCAAAACCGCAACAAGATAGCGCCCATCCTTTAAAGGTCTGTCAAATACAACATAATCATCCCTTATATTATAAGAATCATACTCCTTAAGCCGATTTTCCGGTACAACGGTAAGTTCTTTATAAAATGTAAGGTTTTCAAGTATCGTATCAAGATATGCCTGTTCTTGCCCCGGCGATTTGTAATATTCTAACGTGGATGTAATCTGCGCAAGCTCATTATTAATCGAATGTTGAAAAACATCAATCTCTTCAGAAACAATATTAGCAATCATGACGGCGGCACTTCTCAGCTGAGACCTGTTTGACTGCTGGTTAATGTTGTTAATGATGACACCGCTGACAGTCATCGGAATCAAAACCGCAAAAAAGATAACAATAATTATCTGCTCAGCTATTTTAAGCCGTCTTTTACTGAAAAATTCGACCATATTACGCTCCGAACGGTGTTAATTTATATCCGACATTGGTTACGGTATGCAAATACTTCGGATTTTTTGTATCCGGTTCGATTTTGTTTCTTAAAGCACCGACATGCACTCTGAGCATTCTGACATCCTCGTCGCTGCTGTACCCCCAGACTTCTTCCAAAAGTGTTGCGAGAGTAACAGGCTTATTAAAATGCTGCATAAGACAGTATAAAATTTCAAACTCGGTCGGAGTAAGCTTAAGCCTTTTATTTAAAATTACCGTTTCTAATGTATCAGGCAAAATTTCAATCTCTCCCGCCTCAAGAATTTCCGTAGAGCCCAAATTTTCCGCAACCGGCTGATTGCGTCTCAAAAGAACACGTATCCTGAGAAGAACTTCCTGAACATCAAACGGCTTAACCAGATAATCATCCGCACCGCTGTCAAATCCGCTTGTTTTATCGTTTATGGTACCTTTCGCCGTAAGCATAAGGATAGGAACATTAATTTTCGCCTGACGAATATTCTTACATACATCAAACCCGTTCATTTTCGGCATCATAACATCAAGAATAATCAAATCATACTTATTGTTTAAAGCTTTTTGCAAACCTTCCATGCCGTCAGATGCGGTATCCGTAAAATAACCGCTGGATGAGATATCAAATTCAAGCAAATCACGAATTTCATTATCATCATCGACAATAAGTATTCTTTTCTTTTCAACCATGACACAATCCTCTTTAACATATATTTTAAAAGAATACTGCGGCTATTGCAATAGTATGAAGAGTTTGATTTCTCAAATTTTACATACCGGCCACATGGCTGATAGCTATTTTAATATGTTACATTTATTATAATAATGTACCAAATAAGTATGAATAAGATACTAATTAATGTAAAGTTTTCCAAAATACCCGGTCTAACCCGCCGGGTTTTTATTTTCCGTTTTTATTAATATGTTTTGATTATATTATTCTTTATATTGTAACAAATTGTAAACGACCTATAGCCTTTATTTTCGCCATTTAGTATAACTTATCTATAACTAAAGTATAAATTTTTCAAAAAACATTAAAGTTTTTAAAATTTATGCCGTTATATATAATATGAAGGTTTATGACCGCATGTATGAGGCAGATTAAAAAGGTTAAATTATATTATTATCTGCTAAGCTGATGTTTACGCAATATAACAGGAAGGAATATTATGACAGATAAAGAAGAAACTGGAGCATCACTCTTCGGACGCACATTGGACTTAATGGAAGATGATCCGCTTGAAGAGATTTTTGCACTGAATCTGGGTGATTTTATATCTGAGTACTTAATCTCCGAGGATCTGGCAAACAAAATCGGCAAAGATGTCAGAGACAAAACCACAAGATTGAAATCCCAGCTTAAGGAATTAATCTCCATATATTCTTTAAACAATACGCTTTGCGTTCTGGGTTTCAGCTCGCAGGATGAATATGTTGTATATAATTCCATTGCTAAAACTCTTACCCAAATTCTTGATGTTGATGCATGCCACATTTATCTGACCAAAGAATTTACAAAAGGACTTGATATTGATAACAAATTATTAGGTCTTGCAGGTTCATCAATTGATTTTGACGAAGATATTTATGCAAAAAAACTCGGATATACTGCCGACGACAAATCGATTGTTGTAAAGGCATTTAACACACTGGAAAAAATTCAGATTAAAGATGTTTCTCAAATTGATACCTTTATTCCCAAATATGAACTTAAGGAATTTGACGTAAAATCACTTGCCATAGTTCCGATGCATAATAATGCATATATTGTAGGTGTAATCGTAATTGAGAATTACAAAGAAAAAACAATAAAACGCGCCTATATGAATCTTCTTGAAACAATCGGAAGATTATTCGGAACATCAATGCATCTTCAAAAAACTATTGAAGAAACAGAAGCTTTAATTAATGATAACAGTATATTTGCAGAAGAATTACAGCACAAAAGAGCGGAACTTACGGCATTAATAGGAGATTTGGGCGTTCAGCAGCAGGCATTTGTGGAAAAACTCGCCAAAGCTGTTGATGAAAAAGGACAGTATAAAGTTGCCCATTCTCAAAATACGGCTGATTTATCGAAAAAGCTTTGCAGACAGCTCGGATTGAATGAAAAAACAACAGATTTGGTTTATTATGCAGGCTTGCTGCAAAATATCGGAAAAATTACACTGCCCGAATCCTTGTTTACCAATAAGGGCAAACTTTCAAAAGAAGATTGGGAAAAACTTCAAAATCACCCGAATGTCGGTGTTAATCTTTTGATGAATATCAATTTCTTATCGGAAGTAATTCCTTATATTCATTACCACAAAGAACGCTGGGACGGCGGCGGAGAACCCGAAGGTTTGAAAGGAAACTCAATTCCGTTCGGTTCAAGAATTATTGCCGTTGCAGACGCATATACCGCTATGACCTCAGACAGGTCATACCGTCAGGCTATGAGCAAGGAAGAAGCTCTGAAAATTATTAAAGAAGAAGCCGGAGTAAAATGGGATCCAGCAGTTGTTAACGCTTTATTTAAAGTTTGTAACGCAGAATAAAGCGAAAGCGGTAATTTTACGCAACTTTTGCAAGAGCCTGATAAACTTCTTCTGAAATCAATCCGTTCTCAACATCCTGATGAATAACCTTTAATGCTTCATCACGGCTCATTGCATCTTTATAACTTCTTTTTTCCCTTAATGCAGAATATTTGTCTGCTGCCGTAAGTATTTGCATCGAAACATCAGGTGTGTAATCATTTGTTATAACAGGGTATCCGCTGCCCTGCGGTGTCTGGTGGTGATATTTTACCATATTTAAAACATTTTCGTTAACACCCTGTTGTTTTAAAAGTTCGTAACCTAATTCCGAATGCAATTCCATAATTTTCTTTTCTTCATCCGTTAATTTTCCGGATTTATTTAAAATCTTTTCAGGTATCAATGCTTTTCCATAATCATGCAGCATTGAAGCTTGCTGCAAATCCTCCGAATTTATTCCGGATTTCATTTCTTCCGGAAGTGCCGAATAAATTTTGGCAGCAGTTATACGGGTATCCGTTAAATGTCCTTTTTTCAATTGTTCCAACTCTTTTATATTTACTTTTAAAGGAATTTTATTTTCTGCTAAAATTTGCATAACAGCCGGATTTGATTTAGCAAGAGCAGTTAAAGCATTTTTATCAATAAAAGTATTGTATAAAGGATTTGTACTAAAAGAATCTTGGATTGGAGAAAATACCGGTTGATACGTTAAAGGTGCTGCTTTAAACTGCACTTTCGGTGTATTAATATTTAATAACGGGGTATTATAAATAAAAGTCATATTTGAAATTCACACTTATTTGAAATAAAACATTCCACTTTTTTCTAACACATTTATAGTCATATAAAGTATTTTTTCAATCAAAAATTGACCGTCCGGCAGAATATTTTAACAAATCTTTACATATAAAAAAACAAAGAAAAATTTCTCTCTTTAAAATATTAGTTTTAAGATTAGAATTATTCATTATTTTTTAGGTATCCAGCGATATCTGAATTTATGTATATCAAAAATTTCAAATCCGTTTTTTTCATAAAAATTTGTTGCCGTATAAACTGAAGTTAATTCAATGACTTTATTGTATAAATTCTTTAATGAGTCTAATATACCGGACCCTACATGTCTGTATTTCGGGGGTTCTATCGAGGGCAGGAATTCCGGATTCACCTGCAAATGATTAATCTCCAATGCATTTTTATTATTTTCGGTTTCAACAAGACCAAGTATATTATCCGGTCTCAAATTGTCAAAATCTTTCATTTGTGATGTAAGAGCATATATGCGGACAGGGGAATTATTCGTTTTTTCTTCAGCAATTCTCTCTGCCGCAATACAAATTTTGTCGGAAAACATTCCGTTCTGCCAATCCTTTGTCGTTTTCTTTACAGCCTGAATATCATTATTATTTTCTGCTTCTATCTGTACAAATGACACTGGTATTGAATTATAATTATTTTTGTCCGGATTATATCTTTTTATTGTTACCTGATTGATAAATTGAGCATTAAAATTTATTGAAGGGGATTGATTTATTTTCATAATATTCCTTATAAACCTTCTAAAAAATATTTTTGCTATTAAAAATTGTAATTTCTTTAATGATATAATAAAAATATGCAGGAAATAAAAACCGGAAACATATACAGGCATTATAAGGGGAACACTTATAAAATCATTGCACTCGCCAGACATTCCGAAACCGGTGAAGATATGATAGTATACCAAAATGTTGATAAGGGGGATATCTGGGTCCGGCCTAAATCCATGTGGAATGAAGTAATAAACAATCAGGGAGTTTTGAGGTTTACATTAATATGATAACAAAAGAAGTTCGCGAATGGATGCAAAAAGTAAAATCCGGCCGGTATTCTCACGATACTGCAATGCAGGAACTTATCAGATTTTCATCTTTTCTGACGCGTAAAGAAATGAAAATGATTAAAGCAAAACTGGCTGATTATTCATAATTGGTTCTAAGATTTGCCAGAACAACCGCAGTAATCATGAACAGACACCCGACAATTTCTTTAGGCACCATTGTTTCTCCGAGAATAAGCACACCTCCGAGTACGGCAAAAACCGATTCAAGACAGAGAATAAGAGAAGCTATTGCCGGCGGAGTATTTTTCTGTCCGTATATTTGCAAAGTATATGCAACTCCGCAGGTTAAAATACCGGCATAAAAAATTGATACTCTGCAAGAAATAATTGAAGCAATTGTCGGAACCTCAAATAGAAACATCGGCAGCGCCGATAATATACCCATTACAAAAAATTGTACGCAGCAAGCTTTTGCTGCATTAACTTTTTCGGAATAATAATTAACTACAAGAATATGAATTCCGTAAAACAATGCACCAATAAGCAGAAGCAAATCATAAACACCAAAGCCGCCGTCAGACCTGTAGCATAAAAGGTATAAACCGATAATTGCAAGACACACACTCGCCGCAATTCTTTTACTTAACCTTTCTCCCTGTAATACAGCAATCAACGGCACAAAAATTATATAAAGAGCCGTAATAAAACCGGCTTTTCCTGCCGAAACAAACTGCATACAATATTGTTGAATACTCATTGCTATAAAAAGTGCTAATCCGCATGCTATTCCGGCTCTTGCAAGATTAATATGCTGATAGCGCTTTATTCTTTTTGTTCTTTTATCAGGCTTTGACCATTTTACCCAGGCAATAACCGGTAATAAACTCAAACCGCCCAAAAAGCTTCTTACGGTATTAAAAGTAAACGGCCCCACATGTTCCATTCCTTCTCTTTGCGCGACAAATGAAAGCCCCCAAATTAAAGCCGTAAGAACCAGTGCAAAATTCGCTAAAATTTTATTCTTCATAATATTACTATTATATTATAAAAACTTTTATAACAAATTTTTGATATTCGCACTTATCTGATTGTTATTCATCTTTATTAAAAAGATGTTTGATTTTATATTTAAGAGTTCGTTTTTCCGCTTCAACTTCCTGTATCATTTCCTGAATATTTGTTGCTTCGCTTCCTTCAACAGGCTCCGGCAGAGAATTTACGTACTCGACAGCAGTATCATATTCCGTTGCCGTTGCAAGCCATTTGAAAGATTTTATTAAAGTCAAAGGTTTAGCTGCATCACCTCTTACAACAAGCTGGAATTTTGTTGCCGAGTTATCAACATATTTGTTAGCAAAACACGGCAGAACGGCAATTTCATCTTCAGGCACCATTTCGCAGAACAGAGAAAATGCCTTTGCTGTAAACACATTCAAGCTTGCGGCACTGTTAATAAGATTAGCCGGGTTTATTGCTCCGAGAGGGCCCAAAAGATTAGATACAAGAGATGCCATTCTTGCTCTTACCTTCATATCCGCATAGTTTTTCAAAATATCAAAGTCTCCAAAAATATGCAGACTTAAAATATTACCGAGTGATGTCACCGGATCAAGATAACATACACCGTCAAGGAAACTCAAAGTACCCGTTAATTCGGAAAAATGTGTTGTATCAATTGTTGTAAGTCCGCTTATTATTCCGCCCAAAGCTGTTTGGAAGAACTGGGACTCACGAATATTCTCTGCAATAATCAAATTTTCCAGTTTACCGAAAGGTCCGAATTGCCCGTCTTTTACCGTAAAATCAATATCTCCTTTCAGACTCTTAACCTGTTCTTCATATGTTGCACCGCTAAGTGAAATATCTGTACTAAAGCTTGCAGTACCGGAAAGAGTATCTTTCATACCTGCACCATCCAGCAGTGCATGTTCGACATCAATTCCCTGACCGCGAACCCGGACATTAAGCAGAGATGTTATAAGATTCATTGAAATATTGCCGTTTACTCTGCCCTGAAATATATTGGTTCTTAAATTACGTAAAAAGAAAACATTTCTTGCAAGAGAAATTCTTGATGTTGTATTTCTAATATCAATTTTACCGGAAATAATCCTTGCAAAATTAATTGAACCGTCCTGAATTTCAACCGGAATATCGGCTGAAACTTGTGAGCCTTGAACTTTACCGCTTGTTTTCGGTACATATTTCATTGCATTGTCAACAACTTTCATGAGTCTGTCAACATTTAAATATCTTGAAGATACGTCGACATTAAGAACTCTTAAAAGCGCCGACGGAGCAAGACTTACAGTACCTTCCGCCTGAATGTCGGAACCGTTCAGGAGCAAATCTTTTACGCCAAATCCGGCTCTGTTTCCTCTGAATTGTAATTCTGCCTGTCTTAGAGTCAACAGAAGTTCGGGAATAGAAAGATTATTTATTTCATATCCGCCTCTAAATCTTGGCGCCGAAGCTTCTCCGAAGATAAATGCACGCCCTTTCAAATTCAATTCTGAGTTCGGGAATACATAAATCTTTCCTTGCAGCGGCTGCGGCATTGTAATCTTGATAAGGTTAATATTAGCCCCGGCAATCGTACCGTCTACTCCCAAAATTTCATTGAGATGCACAACTTCGTTGCCCTTTTCATCAACACTTACAATTCTTGTATACAAACCGGTTTTCTTAATTTTTATTCTGTTTTCTTTAAAATCAATAACTGTCTGCAGTGAAGTATTAAGCCCGTTTACATTATTAAAATCTACAGGTGTTATGAAATTGGCTTTATCGGCAAGAGCCTGGGCAAAAAGAGTTTGTTTCTTCTTATTACCGTCAAAGGTTAATTTTACCGGAATTGCGCCCTGGAAATGTATAAAAGACTTAAATTCTCTGCCTATAAGTTTTACCAGATCTTCCGTATTTACATTTCCCTGTGCCAGGAATTTTATTGATTTCAGTTTATTATAATCAATTATTTCGCCGGAATATTTGATATTCGTCTTATCATTGAGTATAAGGGAATTCTCTTTAACGAGAACATTATCTTCAGCTACTTCTATGTTCAATAAAGGAACAGAAATAATTGAGTTTGTTTTTGGCATAAGTATCTCAAACCCGTTGTTATCAATCTTTCCTTTTATATCTTTTTTATCAACGAAAAATTCTCCGTTTAATTTTTTATCTTTTATAACAAAGTTTTTATCCGAAATATTTAAGTTATCAAGTCCGAATTTAGTTCCCGCAACAGCATCTTTCAGCTTGCCTCTAAGTCCGAGTTCAAAAGTTGCGTCGCCGGAAGAGAAATTGTAAGCATTTCTCAAATTTTCCGGGGCAAAGGCACGGAAAAGAACCGGAAGCGGAATTTTATCGGCTTTTATACTAATATCGGCAACGGATTTTTTATCAATTTTACCGTCAATATTAATCGGAGATTTATTGACAAGAATGCTTGAATTTCTTATATCCAGCATATTGTCATCCAGTTTTATATTAATATTTCCGTTTGATAAAACTCTGCCGAGATTTCTGACACTTACTCCTCCGTCTTTAACAACAATTGAACCTTCGGAACGCAGCTTTTTAAAATTTGTCTTTATATGACAGTCCGCCTGAAGAGTTCCTTCCGCTCTAACCTGTGCAAGTTCATTTTTGATATGCAGTGAATCTAAAAATGCTTTAGATAAAATTACAAGGTCATTGAATTTTATAACTCCCGTTTTTATATCCATATCGAGTTTTGGATGTTTTCCATAGTTAAGTTTTCCAAGCAGTTGTATATTCTGATTTTTAACGGGATAAATATTTGTATCAAGCTCAACACTTGTACCAAAAGTTCTTGCATTAAGATAACTTTCCGGTAATTTTAAATCTCCGACTTTCAAAGTTATATTATTAATATCGAAATGACCGTAAGAAGTTATGCTATTTTTGTGATTTCTTATTCTTAATTTTGTATCTAAATTTGCTTTTAAATCATAGTTTCTGTACATTGTAACAGGATTAACAAACGGAATATCGACCCTGTGCGCCGGATCATCTTCCTCATCAAGTTCCGTTCCGAATTCCGGCAGGAAAGTATTTATATCTACATTTGCCGTAATATTTTTATTTTTATCACTGTATAATTCCGCATAAGTTTTTACTTTTGCGCTTTTTCCGTTAAAATACCCCAATCTTAACTCTTCACCGCGGAGTTCAAGATAATGTCCGGATTTAAGATCATTCACAAGTACTTTATAGTTATTTATTTTCACATCAGGAACTTTAATTCTTATCCAGGCAGGATTAAATTGAAAGCCTTCAGCCGTTTGTTTAACTTCTTCAATCTTTTGTTCTTTTTCTTTGTTTATCAAACGTTCTATCTGTTTTACAATTTTAAAATTCTCATTATTAACTATTTCAAGATTAATAAACGGTTTTTCAACTTCAAGACAGGAAACTTTTACCGTCATAAGCAGAATGCTCGGAAGGGCAATTCTTGTTTTTATACTGTCTGCTGAAAAAAGCAAAGAGTCATCGGGAAGTTTTATACTGATATTATCCGCTTTTACTCCCGCACCCAGAAGCGGTGTTGTTATAATCTTTGCATTTTCAAAATTTATATTTAATTTAGCCTGTTCCAGAGCAATTTTCTGCACATCTGCCTTGTATTTGTTCAAATCTACAGCATTTGGAAGAACAAATAAATAACACAGATATATAAGAACAATTATTCCGAGCAATGTAAAGCCGAAATATTTAAGAAACTTTTTCATATATAAATACTCCCTAATAAATTATGCAGAATATTATATCATAAAAAAGTTTATAAATTTAAAAAGAAATTAAAATCTGCAGCACAGGCGCTTTGTATTTTATAAAACAATTGTTTCTTTTAAAACCGATTTATTCAAAATGTAACATTTGATTTCAAATGTAAAGATTTTGTAAGAACTTGACATGTTTTTGATACAATTAAAAGGATGAAGAAATAGCCGAATTTAAGGGAAAGAGATTATGAAGAAATTTTTATTTATGTTACTCACTATGTTTGCAGGGCTTCAATCGGCTCAGGCAATGGATGTTAATGCTTTTATGGATAAGCATATTGCGCCTGTTTCCGACGCCGTTGCAAGACTCATATTTTTCCCGGTAAAAATATGCGGTTATGATGTACCTCTTATTATTATCTGGGTACTTATAGCCGGATTTTTCTTCACTATATATTTTAAAGGAGTTTCCGTATGGGGCTTCAAACACGCAATTGATATTATTGCAAAACCCGGAGAAAAACATCATGCGGGATGCGGAGAAGTTTCATCATTTCAGGCGCTTGCAACAGCTCTTTCCGGCACAATCGGCATAGGCAGTATTGCAGGTGTTGCAATTTCTATTTCAATAGGCGGTCCCGGTGCTGCATTCTGGATTTTTGCAGGTGCTCTTTTGGGTATGTCAATAAAATTCGTTGAAGCAACTCTTGCTGTTAAATACAGAAGATTTAATTTGGACGGCTCTGTTTCCGGCGGTCCCATGCATTATATAGCACACGGACTTACCAGAAAAAAAATGCGCTGGCTCGGACAGCCTTTATCGGTATTGTATGCAATACTCTGTATCGGAGGCGGTATTACGGGCGGTAATATGATTCAAATTAACCAGACCGCTCACCAGATAGTATTTATTACGGGCGGAGAACACAGTTTTCTTCAAGGTTTTAACTGGATAATAGGACTTGTTATTGCAATACTTATCGGTATGGTTATAGTCGGCGGCATTAAGAGCATAGCTAAAGTTACAACTATTTTGACACCTACAATGTGTGTGATGTATATTGTTTCAGGGTTTATTGTTATATTTGCAAATTTTGTAAATATTCCGCACGCTTTGATGCTTATACTAAAAGAGGCATTTCACCCTACTGCCGTTGCGGGAGGTATTTTCGGAACAATTATTATCGGTTTGAGACGTTCGGTTCAGTGTAACGAAGCGGGAACCGGTGCTGCTGCAATTGTTTATGCTACCGCACAAACCAAAGAACCTGTATCACAAGGTTTTGTAGCCCTTATTGAAACATTCCTGACAGGACTTTTATGCTTATTCACATCTTTTGCAATTGTATTTTCCGGTGCCTGCACACAAGCAACAAAAGAAATTTCGGGTATTGAACTTGCATCCAATGCATTTCAATCCGTAATACCGTTCTTCCCGGTAATACTTTCAATAATTGCAATTATGTTTGCTCTTTCAACTTTGATTTCATGGGCATATTACGGACAAAAAGCGTGGACATTTTTATTCGGCGAAGGTAAAAAACGTGTTCTGGCATTCAACCTTATTTATTGCCTGTTTATCATAATCGGTTCAGCAATGAATGTAAAATCCGTTATTGATATTACTGATGCAATGATGGTTGCACTCTGTCTGCCAAACATTATTGTACTTTATATTTTATGTCCCGAAATCAAGCGTGATTTAAAAGTCTATCTTGATAAACATAAGATGAATTTTATGAAGTTCTGATATGATATACTTAGATGCCGGAACAACGTATTCAAAAATAATTACAGATGAGAACCTTTTTGATAGGAAATATTTGGTTGACAATAAAGAAGAAAAACATTATTACATATTGCCTTCCAATATAATAAAGTCACAAAATATTATTCCGACACGTTCTTGCGGACATATGTCGAGTGCAAACGAGAATGAAATTATTGCACTGGCACAGGGAGCAAAACGACGGGATATTGATGAAAATGCGGTTGTATTGGACTTGGGAAGCCGCGATGCTAAATGGATAAGATTCAGGGACAGAAAATTCCATGATATGGATTGGAATACTTCCTGTGCAAGTTCTACCGGTGCAACAGTTGAAATGCTTTTAAAATTTTACGGAGTCAAACCGGAAGAATTAAGTTTTAATGATGAAAAGTTTTCCGTTACATGCGGAATTTTTGGTATGGAAAAAATTATGGATGCAATTTCTGCCGGAATAAAACCTGCTGAGGCTATTTCAAAATTTGTTCACGGAATTGCATTTAATGCTTGGAACTTCTGCAAGAGACCGGAAAAAATTTATCTGTCCGGCGGTTTTTGTGAAAATAAATGTTTTTCCGATTCACTTAAAAAGTATTGTAATACAGAACTTCTGGGAAGATTTGTTCTTTGTGAAGGGTTGATGTAAGTTCGGGTTTCCTGTATACTCATAAGTGTATGAATAAGCAGAAAAAGTTATCGCTTGCAATATACTGGCACATGCATCAACCGGTCTATGAACTTGAAGGCACTTATCTTATGCCCTGGGTAAGACTGCATGCGGTAAAAGATTATCTGGATATGGTTCTGATTTTGGAAAAATTTCCAAAATTGAAATTAAATTTTAATATTGTACCTGCCCTTTTGGATTCAATTCTTGATTATACGGAAAACGGCTATCACGACATTCATTCCGAGCTTTCCGTCTCTGATACCGAAAGTCTCTCTGATGAAGAAAAGGCATTCATTCTTAATAACTTTTTTAGCTCTAAATTTGAAACAATGATATACAAAAGCGAGAACTACAGAAATTTATATCAAAAACGGTTCTCAAAAGATGTTGCGGCTATAGAAGATTTTTCCTCTCAAGAAATTTCCGATCTTATGGCGCTTTTTAATCTTGTATGGACAGATTCCGTACATTATGACAGATATCCGCGGCTTAAAGAATTATGGGAAAAGCAGTACGGATATACTCTTGAAGACAGAATTGAAATTATTAATATTCAGAAGCAAATAATAAGAGAAATTATTCCGACATACAAAAAATACATTCAAACCGGAAGGATAGAGCTTACAACAAGCCCGTATTACCATGCAATACTTCCTATTTTGTTTGACATAAAAACTTCAATAAAATCCGTAATGACAACCGAAGGGCTTCCGCAGTCACTCGGCATGGCAGAGGATGCAAAACTCCAGATTACAAGCGCATTGGACAGAGTAGAAGAGGTCTTTGGTGTAAGACCGAAAGGTTTATGGCCTCCGGAGTTGTGTTTGGGAGTAAAAACACTTAATTTCCTTCCAAAAGCAGGAATAAAATGGACTATTTCTGATGAAGGCGTACTTTCTGATTCTATTAATTTTGATTTTGTGAGAGACTTTAAAGGTAATTTAAACGATCCTTATCATTTATTAAAAGTTTATAATTACCAGAACAAGGATTCCTCCGTTGATATAATTTTCAGAGACCGTTCGATTCCTAATCTTATAAATTTTGAATATGCGGGAGTTAATCCTGATATGGCAGCAAACGATTTGTTTGACAAAATTAAAATGATACAGAGCAAACTTCTTGTATCTCCGGATGAAACGCACCTTCTTACCATAGCTTCTGACTGTGAAAACTGCTGGGAAAATTACCAGAATGACGGGCGGGATTTCTTGGAAAATATATATTCAAAAATTGAAAATGATAACAGCCTGGAAACCGTTTTAATCAGTGATTATATAGAATCGGATAAGCATAAAAAAAATCTTAAAAAAGTTTTTTCCGGCTCTTGGATTGACAAAACTTTTCAGTACTGGATAGGTGAGCCTGAGAAAAATAAAGCATGGGCATATTTAAAAAAGACAAAAGATGATTTTGATGAATATGTAAGAAATCATAAAGACAATAAAAACATTCAATATGCCAAACGTGAAATTCTCATAGCCGAAGGCAGCGACTGGTTCTGGTGGTATGGCGAGCCCAATAATTCAGGTCAGGATTTTGTTTTTGACTATATGTTCCGTGAACGTCTAAAAAATGTTTATATTATTCTGGGTATGGAATATCCGGAATATTTGGATAAAACACTTATTACCACAATAGAAGTTCCGTTTAAACTTCCGAAAAGAAATATTACACCGCGTATGGACGGACTTATTCAAAGTTCGGATGACTGGTACAACTCGGGTTCAATAAGTATGCTGGATGGCCCGGTTTTCAGAGAAAATAAAAATGTAGATAAAATTAATTTCGGATGTGACAAAAACAATATTTATTTCAGGCTTCATGTAAATAAAGGAGCGAGTGAAATAAGTTTTGTCGACAGAATTAATCAATTTTATATTTATACAAGAAATGCAACAAGAATAGGGGAGCGGGCATTTATTCGTCTTATCAGCAAAACGGATAATCCGTATCCGATATTACTGGAAAAATTTGAGCATGAACTTACGCTTACACTTGTAAGAGATACTCTGTACCCTCCGCGTTTGACGGCTGTATTGCATCCTAATATGTGGACTCTTGATAATCCCGACGGTATTGAAATTGTTTATCAGGATGTAATTGATGTTTGTATTCCTTTTGAAAAACTCGGAGTTCAAAAAGGCGAAACAATAGAATTTTTTATGGCAAATACTGATTCCGGTGTTAAAAATACTTATATTCCGCAAGAAATTCTTCTTTCCATGACAAGAGAATATTAACTTTTTTTTGTGATATTATCAAAATGTAAATATTTGTATAAACAACAAATATTTAGAGATAGCTTTTAGAAACGGTAGATAATTATGAATTACGGAAGGAGAAGATATGGAACTGATTCATAGTTTTGTAGCGGCGCATAATGTGCTGATTTCTGCCGGCTTATTAATTTTAGCATATATTTTTATTGCTACGGAAAAAATTCCGAAGGTAACGATTGCACTTCTCGGTGCGGCAATTACCATTGTTATCGGATTGGTAAGCCAGGCAAAAACTTTAGACGGGATTCTTAACCCGCATTATTTTATTAACTTTGTTGATTTTAACGTAATATTCTTACTTGTATCAATGATGATTATTGTTAATATTACGACCAGAAGCGGTGTGTTCAGTTATATGGCAAACGAGCTTTTAAAACTCACAAAAGGACATCCGATTATTATTCTTGCAACACTCGGTGTATTTACCGCTGTTGTAAGTGCTTTTCTTGATAACGTAACAACCGTTATTCTGATTATGCCTATTACTTTTGCAATTTCGAGAAAACTCGATATTGATCCGGTACCCTATCTTTTAACGGAAGTTTTTGCTTCCAATATCGGCGGAACGGCTACATTAATCGGTGACCCTCCGAATATTATTATCGGCAGTGCCGCAGGATTCTCATTTATGGATTTTGTTAACAACCTGACTCTTGTTATTGCCGTAATTCTTTTTGTTGTAATTGCAATTTTATCACTTGTATTTAAATCCAAGCTTCACGCTGATGCAGATAAAATGCAGGAGATTGCAAAAATCGATAACTCACATACAATTACCGATAAAAATCTTATGATTCGTTCAATGATAGTATTGGCACTTGTTATTATAGGTTTTGTAACTCACGACATGACACATATTGAAACTTGTGTTGCGGCAATGCTCGGTGCAAGCTTTTTGTTACTGTTTGAAAAACCAACCGATATTTTGAGAGATGTTGAATGGAATACAATATTCTTCTTCATCGGCTTATTTATCATTATAGGCGGTCTTGAAGCTTCAGGCGGTATTAAGCTTATGGCGGAATGGATATTAAGAGTAACCCAGGGTTCTCAGGAAGCGGCGTCTATGCTTATCCTGTGGGCTTCCGGTATTATATCCGGGTTCATTGATAATATTCCTTACACCGCGACAATGTCTCCTATGCTTGTTGAAATTGAGAAGACAATGGGCGTAGAATATACAACACCTTTATGGTGGTGTTTGTCCCTCGGGGCCTGCCTTGGCGGAAACATGACAATAATCGGTGCAGCCGCAAACGTTATAGTTTCCGAAAACGCAGCAAAAGAAGGCCACCCTATTGCATTCATGCAGTTTATGAAATACGGTGTTGCTGTTGTTGCAATATCATTAATCATAAGCTCTTTATATATTAATTTAAAATATATGCATTAATAACGGATGATAATAATAAGAAGGCGGAAGTTTTAATAAAACTTCCGCCTTCTGTTTTATAAATTATTATTTATCTAATTACCCGACCGGACTCTCTTTTTCGGCAATGTTTTAATTCCCGAAAAATTCCATAATTTAGGAGTTAGTTTTGGAAATGACACATTTCTAAAGATAAACACTTACTCCCGGTTTTTAAAGGAGTAAAACAGTCTACAAGATGAACGTATAACTTACTTCACCTATTAAAAAGGAGGTCAAAATGACAATCAGAAAACTTACTGTGGCAGCTGCAATTGCCGTTGGTATAGCAACGTGTTCGTTCAATACGGTAATGGCAGCATGCCCGTGCGATGAGCGTCCCGTCGTAACCCAGGGAGCTTGTCCGTGTGATGAAATCCCTGAAATAACAGGGGCGGCTTGTCCGTGCGAAACACCTGCGCCTAAATGTGAACCTGATCCGGTTCCTTCCTGCGCACTTTGTCCGGGTACAAAAGATTTATCAAGAGCCGATATGAAACAAGTTTATTCATATCCTAATGCCGTTTACGGTTATAACAACTTTGTCGGCACCGAAAAAGATTCTATCTACAAGGCAGAGGGATTTTCGGTAAACAGAGAAATTAATCAGCTTACGGCAGGAACAATGGGCACAACAATTGCAAGCGACGGTTCTATGACCGGTGCAGCATCAAATATTCCGTGCCTGAACGATTTAGCAAGTCATAACGGCGCACCAATCGTAAGAGATGAAGCTAAAATGGACGGCAACGGATGTCCGGTTCAAATGAGTACTGCAAATTCTATTCAGGCAGTGAAAAAAACATTAGTGCCTTTTGATTTATCACCGTTTGAAAATATGACACGTGCTGCAGCAGGGCTTCAAATGTTCCCTGATGTACCGGAAGGTTACTGGGCTTCCTGTGAAATAGATAAACTTGCGACAAACGATATTGTTGTCGGTTATCCCGACAGATTATTTAAGCCGTCAAGAAATATTTCACGCGCAGAATTTGCAACAATGCTGGTTAAAGGCTTTGACAAAGATATGTATTCCTGCGCACCGGAAAAACTATTCTCCGATGTTCCCACAAACCATTGGGCAAACTCGGCTATTACAATTGCAGTACATCAAGACCTGTTAAAAGGTTATCCTGACGGAAAATTCAAACCTAATCACAATGTAACCCGTGTTGAAGCTCTTTGTGCATTATCTAAAGGTATTCAATGTGCAGAAATGGATAAATGCAAAGCTCAGGAAATATTATCAAAATACTGCGACGGTAATACGGTTCCCGAATGGGCACAAATTCCTATCGCAAAAGCTTTAGATAAAGGCGCATTAAATAATTCTCCAAATCCTAATACAATTGCACCATTCAAAGATGCTTCCAGAGCAGACATAGCAGCTATGTTACAAAATATTCGTGTTGCGGCAGGTATAGATAAAAACCCTGTAACGGCAAACAATGACTGCCCGATGTGTCCTGTTGATAAAAAAGCATTCATAGAAAACGAAGAAATTGTTAAAATTCCTACATTACAGCTTCAATTCAAAGATCAGGTCAGCGCAAAATCTTCTCACGTAGGCCAGAGATTTGCCGCAAAAACATTAGAAGATGTAACAATCAACGGTCATCTGTTCCCGTGCGGTTCTAATGTATACGGTAAAGTTGTTGAAGTAGTAAGACCTTCAGGATGTCAAAAAGGTGCTCTTAAACTTGCATTTACGGAAATTGAAAACTGCGGATGTAAAGCAACACTTCCGAGACAAATTCTTAATGCAGAAATCAACAAATCCAATACTCCTAACATAGTATCAAGAATCGTTACTGCTCCTCTTACCTGGGGCGGCCAGATGCTTGGCATTGTCGGCAGAACAACCGGCGGTATGCTTTCTAACCTCGGTAATGCGCTTGAAGACGTAGCTTCAGGCACAGGTATTGCTCTTGGTGAAGCTTTCCAGGGTCAGTTTATGGCTTCTGCAAGAAGTGTAGGAGACGTTGTTAAAGATACGGTTAAAGCTCCTATTGATATAACAAGAACAGCCGTTTCAGGTACAATCGGCTTAGTACAGGCTACCGGAGATGAAATAGGCTACCTTGTTGATGCAAAGGGATACAAAATCTCTGCAATTAACCCGAAAGAACACGTTACTATTGCTTTCGGATGCAGCGGCGAATAGTAAGTATTGTCAAATCGTTCGCTCATTCAAAGAGGAGAGGCGGAATTTGTCCGCTTCTCCTTTTTGGCTCTTTATTTTTTGATTGCAGCTCTTTTTTGTTTTTAATATAATAATGAAGGATAATCGGGCTGAATTTAAATCTAACAGCTTTGCGTTATTTATATAAGAAAGGAAAGAGACTATGAAAAAATCAATTCATGATTTAGGCGACATCAGGGGTAAACGTGCTTTAGTACGTGTAGATATTAATGTTCCCTTGGATGAAAACAAAAATGTTACGGACGATACACGTATTCAGGCTATTGTTCCGACAGTAAAATTTTTAAAAGACAAAGGTGCGAAAATTATTCTTATGGCTCACTTAGGCAGACCGAAAGGCGAAAGAAATATGGAATTTTCACTTGCACCTGTTGCTAAATATATGTCAAAAGTTTTCGGTGAAGAAATCGTATTCATTCCGTCAGTAGAAGAAGCAAAGCCTTATGTAGAAAAATTAGGCGACGGACAAATTGCATTATTGGAAAATATTCGTTTCTACAAAGCGGAAGAAGCTAAAGATGATGATATGACATTTGCCGAAGAACTTGCAAAATTAGGTGATTTCTATGTTAATGATGCCTTCGGTGCAGCTCACAGAAACCATACATCGACTGCTAAATTGGCTAAAATCCTTAAACCTGCCGTTTCCGGTCTGTTAATGGAAAAAGAAATCAGATGCTTATCTCAAGCTCTTGACAATCCTACAAGACCGTTTACCGCAGTTGTAGGCGGTGCTAAGGTTTCTTCCAAAATAGGTGTTTTGGAAAATCTTTTGGATAAAGTGGACAACATGATTATAGGCGGCGGTATGGCTTATACATTTGTTAAAGCAAACGGCGGTAAAATAGGAAATTCTATTTGTGAAGATGATCAGCTTGATGTTGCTAAAGCTATTGAAAAGAAAGCTCAAGAAAAAGGCGTAAAATTAGTTATGGCAACTGATGTTCTCGTAACAGATGACTTTTCGGGCAACGGTACTAACAAATTCGTTAAGATTAACGAAATTCCTGACGGATTTGAAGGTGTTGATGCAGGTCCCGATTCAAGAAAGGCTTTTGCAGAAGTTTTGAAATCTTCAAAAACAATTCTTATGAACGGACCTGTAGGAGCTTTTGAAAATCCTAAATTTGCGGAAGGTACAAAAGCCGTATTAGAAGCAATTGTTGAAGCTACTAAAGCCGGCGCAACATCTGTTATAGGCGGCGGTGATTCTGTTTCTGCAGCTAAGAAGTTTTTCAAAGCCGAAGACTTTACTCACGTTTCAACAGGCGGCGGTGCTTCTCTGGAATTTATTGAAGGAAAAGTTTTGCCGGGTGTTGCAGCATTGGATGATAAGTAATTAAATTATTAACTATATATCCGGGCGGAAACAAGCATTTTGTTTCCGCTTTTTTATTTTTTATGTAGAAAACTATGTAAAAAACATGTTCAAAAGTCGAAAGTTTTCTACATTTTTCTACAAAATTTTTAGATTTTTTTATTTTTCTTTTTTTTATTGTTCAAAACTCAAGAGTTTTCTACATAATTTTCAAAAGTTTTGCACATGAAAATTTCTTATTATTACAGAATTTCAAGCAGTTTTGCACAAATATTATTAGATTATGATGAAGATTAATTATTATTAATATATATTATAATTAATAATATTAATAATAAATAACGATACTTGCAGAAAATAAATTTAAAAAAATAAAGAGGTGCAAAATGTTTAAAGAATTGAGAGATGAATTTTCCGAAAAATTGGAAAAAGTTTCCGTAAACCTTGAAAAATCCTGTTGGGATTTTTATACAAATTCAACACCTGAAAATATGCAAAAATACGAAATTGCGCAGAATGAATACTCTGATTTGTTCAAAGATAAAAAAATTTATGAAAAGTTTCTTGAAACAGATAAAAATAAATTATCCGAGCATGAACAGAAACAATTAAAAAATCTCCTGAAAGAATTTGATGAGGAGTTAAATACCGGAGAAGAACTTAAGGCTCTGAGAAAAAAAGAAAATGAAATTGCGAAAAAATATAATTCATATATT
The DNA here is from genome assembly GCA_944322555.1 of Candidatus Gastranaerophilales bacterium. Taxonomy (GTDB): domain Bacteria; phylum Cyanobacteriota; class Vampirovibrionia; order Gastranaerophilales; family Gastranaerophilaceae; genus CAG-196. Next base: position 23,503 of record CALUPJ010000109.1, read on the forward strand.
CCGAAAATAGATAATAAAGAAGTTACAAAAACTGAAATTACAAAAATTATTCAAACAGAAACAAATCCGGAAATCAGAAAAAAAGCGTATGAAGCAAAAATAAAAGGCGGGGATTTGATTGCCGGAGATTTAACGGAATTTGTCAGAATGAGAAATGATTATGCAAAAACAAAAGGATATGACAGTTTTTTTGAATATAAATTGAAAGAAGAGTACGAAGTTGATGCAGTGTTTTTAGATAAGCTTATTAGCGAAGTTTATTCAAAATCCGGCGAAAGAATTAAGGAAATTCAAAATAAAAAACAAAATGAATTAAAGAAATTTTTCGGAGCGGATGTTTTAGAATCTTATCATTACGGATTTTTGCTTGATAGCAGCAGGGAGGTTAATGAGTATTTAAAAGATAAGGATATAACCGAAATTTCAAAAAAAATGTACAAGAATATGGGTTATGATGTAGAAAAAATGATTGAAGAGGGAAGGCTTACTCTCGATTTATATCCAAGAAAAGGGAAAAATACTCACGGATTTTGTTTTGGTGTGGAGGCTGGAAAAGATTCAAGGATTCTTGCAAATCTTATGAACAATGTATTGAGTCTTGATACTTTAAATCATGAAATGGGGCATTGTGTGTATGATTTGGGTATATCAACAAAACTTCCGTTTCTTGACAGAAAAGCTTCTTCTCCTGCAGTTACGGAAGCTGTTGCAATGATGATGGGAGATATTATAAAAAGAGAAGATGTTTTAAAAGATATTGTTCCTTTTGAGCTGCTTGAAAAATTTAAAGCACTGTATATTGAAGATGAGGTTTCGTTTGTTTCTAAAAGTCTTTTGATAATAGAATTTGAACGGGAATTTTATAAGAATCCGGATGAAATACCTGCAGAATTGTGGAACAAATTACGCGGAAAATATTTGGGCAGATTTAATAATGAAGATAATGAGTGGGCAACAATTCCGCACTATCTTTCTCATCCGGCTTATTATCAGAATTATTTCAGAGCAAATTTAATGAAAGTGCAGATTTACAATTATTTGAAATCAAGATTGGGAAATATAACCGAAAATTCTTCAACAGCGGAATTTTTGGATAAAAATTTGTTTTCTTCGGGTGCTTCCGTTGAAGAATATGATTTGATAAAGCAGTTTACCGGCAGGGAGTTTTCGGCTGATGATTTTATATCGCTGATTATTTAATGTTTATCTTTATTCAGGGATAAAAAATGTTTCGGTAATCTTTGATTACCGAAACATACGGACTTTATAGCCATTCTTTATAACCATGTCCCCAGTCAATATAATTTCCGTCAGGTGTTATAACGA
>CALUPJ010000110.1 GCA_944322555.1 Candidatus Gastranaerophilales bacterium
GTGGTTTAAATCCTCGGAATTTGGCGACGATCAGGACAGGGTAATTAAAAAAGCAGACGGTTCCAATACATATCTGACTGCCGATATAGCGTATCACGCGGATAAGTTCAACCGCGGATTTGACAGACTCATAAATATATGGGGTGCAGATCATCACGGCTATGTAGCAAGAGTGAAGGCGTCACTGGAAGCACTCGGATATAATCCCGATAAGTTGGAAATTCTCCTCGGTCAACTGGTGAATTTGGTAGTAAACGGCGAAGAAGTCAGAATGGGTAAACGTAAAAATATGGTTACGCTGGATGATTTAATTGAAGAAGTCGGAATTGATGCAACCCGCTATTGGATGGAAATGCGAAATATAGATATGACACTGGATTTTGATATTGAACTTGCAAAACGTTCAACAGACGAAAACCCTGTGTTCTATGTTCAATATGCACACGCTCGCGTATGCTCAATTCTAAGAAATGCCGTAAGTGAAAGAATCAATCCCGAAACAGGTGAAAAAATTCCTGCACCGCTTACAACAGAAGAGCTTGACAATTTGATAAACAGTTTTGATAAGAATATAATTCTCAAGACCGTAGATTCTGCAAAACCGCTTATTTTAAAACTGGAAGAATTCAAATCCGTCATTATTCTTTCTGCCATGAACAGAACGGTTTACACAATCTGCCGTTACGTTCAAGAGCTTGCAGCAGAGTTTCATTCATTCTATAATTCAAACCGCGTCATATGTGATGACAAAGATTTGATGAAAGCAAGACTTGCTTTGATGATTGCAATAAAAACAACATTAAAAAATGCATTAGATATTTTAGCTGTTTCGGCTCCGGAGAAAATGTAACATTATGAATAACGGCAATATAATGCTTGAAAACTATGTTACTTATCTCGAGTTTCTGGACGAAAAATTTCAAAAATTTTTTGCAAAACAAAAGCCGTATATATTTTGTCAAAAAGGGTGCGCAAAATGCTGCAAAAATGCACAATTCCCGTATTCTTCAATTGAGACGGCATATTTATTATACGGTTTTATGAAACTGGATGCCGGTATTCAGGAAGAAGTAGATAAAAATATAAAACAAGTTCTTGAAGACAAGAAAATTTTTAAAGGAGAAAAGTTCCGCTACAACTGCCCGTTCTTAATAAATAATGTCTGCTGTGTATATGAATACAGAGGCCTTGTGTGCAGAAGTTTCGGTTTAATGACAAACGATATTAACGGTAAAGTACAGGTGCCGTTTTGCTGCTTTGACGGTCTAAACTACTCAAATGTTATGGATGACGAAGGAAAACATGTTTCCCGGGAAAAGTTTGATAAACTCGGAGTTGAAGAAGAACCGACAGCATTCAATGTAAGTTATCAGTTCTTAACAGATCCTGATTTTGAAAGAGGTTTCAACTTTGTATTCGGAGACAAAAAACCTTTGATAGAATGGTTTATCAAGCCGGAAAACGAAACTGCTTATTAAATTTTATCACCGGGAATTTGTTTCATCATAATAACTCTATGTTTACGTGTGTTTTTATGTTTATTTTCGGTATCAAAAAGAAATGATACCGGAATAAGCAGAAATGCAATAAGAGCAAATGTTGCAAATACATCGACATAAGCCATTAATCTGGACTGGGTTAAAAGAGATTTATACATATAAGAATTGGTTTTTATTGTTGCAAAAGAGCTTGAAGAGTTTGACATAAAAGTTCCCAACAATGCGGAAAATTTTTGTTGAAATACAAGGTTAAAATTTGATAAATTATCAACCAGATAGACTTGATGCATCTGGCTGTGGCGTGCAACAAGAGTTGAAGCAACAGAAGCAATAATCGCAGTCATAGCACTTTTACACAAATTATGCAGACTGGCTCCGCTAGTAAGCATTGATTTCGGCAGAGTTCCTAAAACCAGCGAAGATACCGGAATAAATGTTAAAATAACCCCGACACCCATTAATACCTGCGGAATTGCCATATAAATAAACGATATTGACAAATTCAAATTAACAAAGAATAAAACAGATACTCCAAGCAGGAAAAATCCAATGGCTATTAAAATTCTGCTGTCAAAAATTTTCATAAGAGGATTAATAAAAATCATCATCAATACACAGGAAAAAATACGCGGAGCAAGAGCATAACCGCTTAATATTGCTGTATATCCCATCATATTTTGTAAAAACTGGGGAACAAGAACTATTGTCGAAAATACAATCATATTGATAGAGGGACTTAAAATCGTTCCGACAAGAAAGTTTTTGTCCTTAAACAATCTCAAATTAATCAGCGGATTTGAAGCTTCAAGTTCTCTTACGATAAAAAAAGCCAGAGAGCATGCTGAAAAACCGGCAAGCCAGGATATCCAGGCGCAGTCAAACCAGTTATACTGCTGGCCTTTATCCAATACAACCTGCATGGAAAGAAGCCACAGCACCAGAGAAATCATCCCCGGGAAATCCGTTTTCTTAGCTTTTTTCAAATGTTCGGTATCATCAATATTAGCATGAACCATTGAAATAGAAAGAATACCGACCGGAACATTAACAAGATAAATCCACTGCCAATCAGCATTATCCACAATAAATCCGCCAAATGTCGGGCCTAATATTGCAAAAACCATTACGGCAAGTCCGTACAGGCTCATTGCAACTCCTCTTTTCTCCTGCGGAAAAGCCGAAAGCAGAACGGATTGGGAAACCGGAGTCATCGGCCCTCCGCCTATACCCTGAATTAATCTTCCGAGCACCATAAAGTTCAAATTCGGCGCAATTGAGCACATTAAAGAACCTAAAGTAAAAATTGCAATAAAGATTTTTAAAAAATTTTTTCTGCCCAACAACCCCTCAAGCCAGCCGGACATAAGAATAAGGCAGGCATTTGCAATCATATAAGACGTAATTATCCAGTTAGCTTCGTCTATTGTAGAACCAAAGTAGCCTGAAATATGCGGTATGGCAACATTTGTAGCGGATGTCGCAAGACAGGAGAACGAAGTCGGCAAAAGTATTGAAAACGCTACAAGCCATAACGGCGCAGATTTACTTTTATTTATCTCCTTTTTTGTTCGTTTATTTACTCCTGCCTCTTCAGTCATTACTTAACTTTAACCTCCGGCACAACTGACATACCCGGCACGATATTATATTGGGAAATATCTTCCGTAAATATAATTTTTACGGGAACTCTCTGTACGATTTTAACATAACTTCCAACGGCATTTTCCGGAGGAAACAAACTTGCTCTTGCACCTGTAGAACGCTGTATGCTGTCAACTTCACCTTTAAACTTTTTCCCGCCGTATGTATCAATCTTAATTTTTACGGGCTGCCCCTTCTTCATATTTGCAAGCTGAGTTTCTTTAAAATTAGCTACAATCCACATTTTCTCCGGTACAATAGCAAATAAGGGCTGAGCAACCTGGACATAATTACCCTGTTCAACGGTACGATTTGTAATTTTGCCGTCCGAAGGCGCATATATTTTTGTATAAGAGAGATTTAGTTCCTCCTGCTCGACCTCGGCTTCAAGCTTCTTTATTGTTGCCGTAATCTCATCATATTTGGCTTTTGCAGATTTATTATCTGATTGGGCGGAAGTCAGTTTATTTAGACTTGAATCATAATTTTGTTTAGAAGCAATTCCTTTCGCGTACATTTTGGCATATCTGCCATAATCTGCCTGAGCAAAATCCAAATCCGACATAGCTTTTACCAGCTGATTTTCACTGCTTACAAGAGAAGCTTTTGCTTCTTCAAGCTTCGCTTTTGTCTCTTTCAGTTTTGCTTTATAATCATTCGGATCAATTTCAAGTAAAAAGTCACCTTTTTTAACATCCTGATTATCTTCTACATTTAATTTTAATACGGGCCCAGAAACCCTCGGCGCAATCGTAATTACATGTCCCTCAATAAAAGCATCATCCGTAGATTTGTAATAAACGGTATGAATTGAATAAAAGATTCCGCAGATAAGAAATATTACTGCGGTTATGGAAGGCACTAGCACCCTTTTTTTCATATATTCTGGACGTGTATCTTCTTCTTCCTCAAAATCTTCCGTGAAATCATCTTCATCATATTCCGGTTTATTTCCTTTTATATTTTCGGCATCTTCCACTTATATTTTCTCCTATGTCTGTAATTTAACCAAATCTTTCACATTCATATTCATTTTTTCCAAAATATGAAAAGCGAGCGCAAGCTCTTCTTCCGATATATCTTTTGTTATTATTTTTCTTAGTTCAATATCGGTTTCCAAAATTTTATCTCTTGCAATTTTTCCTTTTTCAGTAACAACAAGTTTGTAAATCTTTCTTCCGTTACAGTCGGGAATTTTATCAATAAATCCTTTTTTATGCATAATTTCAATAATCCTGGAAATATTAGCTCGGTCTTTAAACATTATTTCTGCCAGTTGTCTCTGATACATAATATTTTCATTTTCAATAAGCAAAGACAAAATCACATATTGATCCGGTGTAATTTCAAACTTTTTTTCGTTAAAAGTCTGTGTTGAAAATCCGCGGATTAGTGTTCCGGTAATATAAATTAATGAACCGATTCTGTCTTTTAAATAATCTCTGTACATTTCCTGCCCTTAAAATTCAAAAATATTCTTGTGATGTAATTATAGCACAAGAATGTTTTTAAAGTCATCACTAAACAATATTTCTGCTAATTTTATTACAAGTCCTCTTTGCGTTTGGATTTGTAACTATAGCCGGCATAAATCGCAAGTCCTATTAATAACCATAAAAAGAAATATAAAGCTGATGTCGCTTTCGCGCTAAATTTACAATACATCAGTCCAAAACAGGTTATTATGCCTAAAATAGGAAACCACGGACAAAACGGCACCCTGAACGGCCTCTCTCTATCAGGTTCTGTTTTTCTTAAGATTAATACCGCTATACAAATAACTATAAAAGAAGCAAATGTCCCGAAATTGCATAGTTCCGCAGATATATTTAAATCCATAAAAAGCGCACATATAATAACTATCAAACCGGAAAGCCAGGTAAGAACATGCGGCGTTTTAAAATTTTTATGTATTACATTTAATGATTTCGGTAAAAACCCGTCTCTGCTCATTGCAAACAAAATTCTTGTTGTTCCGAGCTGATAAATCAAAAGTACGGAAGTCAGAGCGCATAAAGCCCCGACAGAAATAAGCCCGGCATACCAGTCTTTTCCTATAAAGCGCATTGCATGTGCAAGTGGGGCTTGTGTATCAATTGCACCCAGAGGTACAACACCCGTTAAAACAAGGGCTGCAAATATATACAAAATCGTACATAAAACAAGGGTTCCCATAATCGCTACAGGCAAATCTCTCTGCGGATTTTTGGTTTCTTCTGCAGCAGTTGAAATTGCATCAAAGCCGATATATGCAAAGAATATGACAAATGCTCCGGTAAAAATACCTTCCAACCCGTTAGGCGCAAACGGAATCCAATTTTCAGGCTTTACATAAAAAGCCCCGACAACAATGAACGAAACTATTATAAACATATTTACGCCGACCATTATGGCAGCAACTTTTGTGGACTCTTTGACACCTCTTACCAGAAGAACCGTCAAAATAAGGACTATCAATATTGCAGGAACATTTATAGCAACAGGTATATCCAAAAACGGTAAATGTATAAAAGGCATTTTATCGTGCACATCCCAGCCATATTTCCTGCACAATTCGTACATTGTCCTGTAGTCATTTCTGAGCCAGAGCGGACAATTAACCGCAAAGTCCGGAAGAATATGCTTAAATCCTTTCAGGAATTGTACAAAATATCCTGTCCAGGCACTTGCAACCGTAATATTTCCGATAGCATATTCAAGCATTAAAATCCAGCCGACCATCCAGGCCATAAATTCACCCATTGTGGCGTATGTGTATGTATAAGCACTTCCCGCAACAGGAATCATTGCAGCTATTTCAGAATACGAAAGAGCAGAAAAAACACTTGCAATCGCAGCAAGAACCATAGAGACAATAACGGCAGAACCCGCTCCGAAACCGTCTGAAGAGCCGACAATCGCACTTCCTATAATTGTGAATATTCCGGTTCCTACAACCGCACCTATTCCGAGTACAATTAAGTCAAATACATTAAGAGTCTTTTTTAAACCGGAATTTGAACCGTCTTCAATCAACTCCTGCGGACTTTTACATTTTATTAAATTATTAAATACCTGCCGTAATCTCATCTTTTTCCGCTATTTCTTTACATTCGGCCGTTACTTCCGCTTTTCTGTTTTTCGGATAACCGTACGAAGCATAAATCAATGCTCCCATTATAACCCAAACCGCAAATAATTCTGTAGAAAGTCTTGCGGAATCACCTTTTGCTATAATCATGGAAAATATCATTAATCCGCCGCAGCATACTATCCCCATAAGAGGAAACCACGGACAAAACGGTACTTTAAACGGTCTTTCTCTGTCAGGTTCTGTTTTACGTAAAATCAATACCGCAACACAGACAATTATAAAGGATGTAAATGTTCCGAAATTACACAACGATGTTGCGACATTCAAATCCAGTATAAGAGTGCCCAAAATCCCTACTATACCGACTGTCATTGTAAGTATATGAGGTGTATTAAATTTAGGGTGTATTTTTAAGAATATATGCGGCAAAAAGTTATCTCTGCTCATTGCGAACAATACTCTTGTCGCAGCCATATGCATAACAAGCAGAACAGAAGTCAACCCGGCAAGTGAACCGACAGAAATCAATCCTGCTATTCCGTTATGGTGAACCACGCCCATTGCATAAGCCATAGGAGCTTTGAATAAACCTTCAGGAATCGCTGTTCCGCTTGTAGGCAACATACCCGTAAGCACCAGTGCAACAAGTACATATACCACCGTTGTAACAACAAGTGAACCTAAAATACCTATCGGCAAATCTTTCTGCGGATTTTTACATTCTTCTGCCGCAGTTGCCAGAGCATCAAAACCTATGTATGCAAAGAATATTATAAATGCTCCCATAAATATGCCCTCAAAACCGTTAGGCGCAAAAGGAGCCCAATTTTCAGGTTTAATATAAAACATTCCCGCGAGTACAAATAACGCTATAACGCCGAGTTTTATCACAACCATAAGTCCTGCCATTTTGGCGGAGTCTTTTGTTCCTTTTACAAGAATTGCAGTCGTTATGGCAATCATAATAATTGCGGGAAGATTAATTGAAAAAGGTATACCCGCAAAAGTCGGAATTGCCGTGTGATAATCCAATCCGTGCGTACCGCAATAGTGTACGGCTGAACGATAATCATTTATTAACCATAAAGGCGGATTGCATAACCACGCGGGAAGAATATTAGAAAATCCTTTTATAAACTGCATAAAATGGTTTGTCCAGGCGCATGCAACTGCAATAAACCCGACGGCATATTCCAGCATCAAAATCCAGCCTACAATCCAGGCCGCAAATTCGCCTAATGTCGCAAATGTGTATGTATAAGCACCGCCGGCGACAGGAATCATTGTTGCAAATTCGCTATAACACAAAGCTGAAAAAACACAGGCAATAGCCGCAATAACCATTGACACCGCCAGTGCCGGTCCGGCTCCCGGACTTGTTCCGTCAGCGCTTCCCGCGGCTGCAATACCTACAATAGCAAAAATTCCCGAACCTATGATTGCACCAACTCCGAGAATGATTAAGTCCCAAACCCCCAGAGTTTTTTCAAGTCCGCCTTTTTTAGCTCCGGCAAGCGCATCGTCAGGATTTTTACGTGTTATCATCTTCCCGAAAATCCCGGTAAGAGCATTTGTAAAGTTCAATTTTGTCATCTGCAACCTTTCCGTATTTTAATATGTATTAATCCGTAGGCAAAAAGAGAGCGGTTTCAAATAAAACCATATGCATATTTTACCGCAATTCGCCGTTATTTACCCGCTTTAAGCAGCGGAAACCCTAATATTTCGCGCTGTTTTACGTACAAATTCGCTACGGCGGAAGCCATTGTACGAACTCTGTTTATGAAATTTATACGCTCATCTTTACTGATAACACCTCTTGCATCCAGCAGATTAAAAGTATGTGAGCATTTCAAGACATAATCATAAGCAGGCAATACAAGTTCCGCATTTATACAATTATCGACTTCTTTTTGATATGCGTCAAATAAACCGAATAATCTCTCAGCATCTGAATATTCAAAATTATATTTTGACTGTTCTATTTCATTTTGCAGATAAATGTCACCATATTTCAGGGTATTATTCCACATAATATCAAATACTGATTCTTTATTTTGAATATACATAGCAATTCTTTCAAGCCCGTACGTAATTTCCAATGCTACAGGTTTAACTTCTAAGCCGCCGACCTGCTGAAAATATGTAAATTGTGTAATTTCCATACCGTCGAGCCAAACTTCCCAGCCGACTCCCGCTGCACCCAAAGTCGGAGATTCCCAATTGTCTTCAACAAATCTTACATCATGCTTTGAAAGGTCAATTCCCATAGCTTCCAAACTCTTTAAATATAATTCCTGAGCATTATCCGGCGAAGGCTTTAATATAACCTGATACTGAAAATAATGCCCGAGTCTGTTGGGATTTTCTCCGTATCTGGCATCCGTCGGGCGTCTGCAAGGCTCTACCATTGCGGTAGACCACGGTTCGGGGCCGAGTGCCCTCAAAAAAGTCGCGGGATTCATGGTCGAAGCCCCTTTTTCTATATCATAAGGCTGTTGAATTATGCACCCGTAATCCGACCAGAAACGCGATAAACTTAGAATTAAATCCTGAAAGTTCAATGCCATTTATATTCCCTTTTCTATTGTATTTTGTACACTTATTATACATATAAAAGCTTTAAATGAAAAGAAAAAGTTTTTGTTTTGTTAAAATTTGTAACAATATCCGTTTTTACTCTAAAGTTTTCATTTATTTTTGTCGTTATAACAGGTATAGCATTTTGCATAAATATAATTATTCGGGCTGTAATAAAGAAAGGATAAATAATGTCAGACAATTTGTCATTGGGCAAAAATGGACAATTTGGAAATATTGATTTTAGTAAAATAAGAAGTGGAATCAAAAAAGAAGAGCTTTTGGAAGGCATTGATCCTAAGTTGAAATCTGTATTTGAAAAAATTATTAATCAGATTGACACAAATCCTAATGACAAGATGCTGAGCCGCAGCGAACTTCAGCATTTCTTTGAAGAAATCAAAAAGTTGTCCGGTAATGACGGAAACTTATCTTTAAGGGAAAGTAAAAAATATTAATTAGAAGGAGAAAGCCTCGGTAAGAAAGCCAATGATGCTCTTTTTGCAGTGTTAAATAAACTGTCAGAACTTTCTAAGGATGTAAAAAATATAGAACACAAAAGTATTAATGGTCAGGAAGCCGAAATTATCAAATACAATAATCGAAAGACTGAAATAATATTTAAAGACGGTTCTAAAATAGTTACCGTTAAAAATGGAACTAAAATCGTATCAACAAGTTATGATAAAGATGAAAATAAGAAAGAAGAAAAAGTTGAAGACGGAGATAATATTGACACTACAATATATAAAGACGGCAAGAAAACGAGGCTTATCAACACAAATATAAACGATAATACGAGAGTTACTATATACTATGATGAGAATGAAAAACCTTCAAAAAAAGAATTGGAAAAAGATAATGTACACGGTTTTTATGAAAACGTTTAAATAAACGGAAAAGAGCAGTGGCTTTTAAAAGAAAAAGTTGAAAATACTACCGGCTCTAAAACTATCTATGAGTATGATGAAAATGGCAATCTTACAAATGAAAAAATCTCAAATAATAACAAAGCTGCCGAAAAAACGTACAATTCTGACGGAACTATTACAGAAGTACATACAGAATCCGGCAAACCTGTTCATACAATAAACCGGAATACAGACGGCAGTTATAGTGATAATTATCGGGATGAAAATACTGATATAACAAACTATTATAACTCCGAACAAAGACAAATCGGTCAAACAAAAAATATTGACGGTACATTATACAAAGTTTCTTATGATAAAGACGGAAATACCCTGAATATTATCGTGCAAAACTCGGAATCAATAGCCGAAATTGCGGATAAGTTTGGAGTTTCCGTAAAAGATTTAATAAAAGTCAATGCTTCAAAAGTTCATGGCAAATATCCGAATGCCTATTTTTATGCAGGAGAAGAAATAAAAATTCCGCGGAAAATAGATGCTGATGATTCTGCTTTACAAGGTAGAAAATCCAGAAACGAAGTAATTACGGAATATGAAGCTGAAGAAGAAAAACGACTGGAAGAAGCCCGAAGAGAGGAAGAAGCAAAAAAAGCCGGAAAAATCGGTAAGAATGCATTGACAGCAAAAAGAGATGCTCTTATTGCAAAATTCCCCGATGCAAATCTTAATGCAATTGAGAATTTAACGGTTTTAATAGTACGTGCAGAAGCCTGCGGGCTGGAAGTCAGCAGCGATGTAATACAGTCACTTATTCAAACATATTGCCTAAACGGAGAATTTAATACCGAAGAATTCTGTACTGCGTTTTTCATATCGCTTGCAGCAAATATTCTCGGGCACAGTGTAGATGCGGCAGGAGATATCCGTGCAAAAGCCAAACCTGAAACATTGGATACAGCTTCATCACACAGAAAGACTAACCCGTCAAATATCCGTACAGAAGCTAAACACGCTGATTTACAAAAGAATATAGACCATATTTTTGAAAAACACAGTGTTTTAAATGCAACAGATGTTCATATTTTGAGAGAATATATCAAAAATACGGATGATATAAATGTATTATCAGAACTCAAAAAGAAATTAAAACAAAAAGAAACAACATATGGCGGAACAACTTCGGATTATAAAACATTGTATGACACAATTGACAGAAAAATAGAAGTTTTGGCTCCAAAAACTGAGCCTTCCGGCAATACTCAGACAAAAACATACGATGAAATGACACAAGAAGAACTGTTTGAAGAATATAAAAAATTAAAAACAGCAACAAAAAATTCCCGTTTAAGCACCGCAGATAAAGCTGCCAATATAAACAATATGAAAGCAATATCTGTGCTGCTTGAACGTAAAGGCTACAAAATAGAAAATAACCGACTTGTAAAAATTAATAAAGAAGCGCCGGAATCCGGACATTCGACAAAGGAATCTGAATTTGCCGGTACAAGCCCGGCAGATTCTGCCGGGCCGGTTCACAAGCCTAAATTCACAACCGCAGAACTCCGACAAAAACTGGGTGACAAGCTTTATTCCATTTATCAAAAAGCGGAAAACATGATAAAAGAGCTTAAAACCCTTGATGGATACAACAAAGCAAAGAACTATATTAAAGCTCATTTCAACAGATTTGGCGATATAATGACAGATTTGCTTGATCGATTGGAAACAGCCGCAATAAAAGCCGGTATTTTTGCACGAAAAGTTATATACCCCGGAACCGGAAGTAAATATTTTAGAATGGATGAAATCAGTCATTTTGTTAACGAACAGGTTCCTGATGCAAGAACATTATACACCCGTCTTTTAAATCTCGGATGTGAACCGACAAGAGCCTGCGCTATTAGAGATAAGCAGGGGCTTATATCAATGTATGACCCTAATAATAACGTATTATACACATTTGTTTTTGACAGTTCAGGCAAATGCACATCAAAGAGCAAGTGCAAAGTTAGTAAGCATGCAGACGGAAGTTATACAAGACATTCCGAATTGTGCGTGGATTATGAAGAGCAAGGAAATATCAAAGTTAGTATAACGGAAAATGATAAAAATATTTACAGTAAAATAATTAAAGCTGAGAATAATACCAATGAATTTACTTTTAACAGCGCAAATGAATTAAGATATAAAATGAGTCCGCTTCTTAATATTTTCAGTGATAACACGCAAAATAAGATTATAGACGATTTGATGCATAAAGGTTTATGCAGATTGCAAAAAAACGGGACAGAATACTTGTTTTTCAGAACCGGGAATACCGTACGTGTTGAACAATTGGATATTAAGACAAAATATAATATTCAGACAACCCGTGTAAATGATTATACTACACAGACTACTTGCAGAATTAATAATACAGATGAAATATGGTGGGCAATAAATGATAAATTATCAAGATTTAGTTCCAAAACTCAATCTTATGTGATTAATAAGCTTGCAATTGGTGAACCCGCAATAATGACAAAGAATGGTATTCAATATGAATTTTCAATTGATAAAAACGGCAAAATTACCATAAAAGAGTTTGAATATGCACGTTACGATTATGAAAATAATACAAATAATTATAACGACAACAGCGGAGCTGAGGGAGCATCACAAAAAGAAAGAAGCCAAAAAACCAACAACGGATATTATACAAAAAGCAGAATGTCTGAAATACAGAAAAAAGAAAGAATTGTGGAACTTGAAGCTATTATTGAAAGAGCGGATGATATTAACAAATTCAAAGAAAAATTTTCCGCAATACTATCTAAAGATTTTAAAGTAGCCGGTGAAGCCGGTGTAAAAGATTTCAAGAGAACAACCAGATTTATTAAAGCTTTTTGGCACACTGATGTCGGAGCCGGAGCACCGCCTGAAATACAGAGGATTTGTGACGAACTGTTCAACATGACTGACGGTAAATATATGAATATGGGAAATGCGCGCTTTGGTACTGCAGAAGAAGTAAACGGACTGCTTCAGGAATTAAGAAAGCTTACAGATATTGATGCTTTGAAAAAAGAACTTGAAAATCTCAAGAAATAGGTAATTACAAATCAATAAAAAACACCTTATAAAAGGTGTTTTTTATCTAAAACGGTTTTGTCTGGTTCAATTTTGCTCTTAATTCCCTGAATCTAGCAATATCTTCCTGTGTTTTGGGAGATTCTCGGAACAAGGCCTGTGATGTAGGATGAACCATTCTTATTGAATCCATATGAATTTCCAAAAATTCATATCTCTTTGGAGGCTGGTTTGAGTTTTTAGCATAAATTTCGACATTTGTTACTGCCAAAAATCTGCGGTTTGCATCATTCAACAATTCGGTAAGCTGTCTGTTTGCCGCAACATTACCCGATACATAAACAGTACCTTTAATATCATCGTTATCGGTTAAAATAATTACCTCTACGGGTATCATATCATTATTTGCCATTTAGTATCCTCTCTATTCTTAAATTTTATAATATTTTTGCCTTGATGTCCAGCCTAATGTTTATTTTTATGTACCCGGACTCCCTCAACTTCGTGAACATCTTCCGTGACCATAAAAGCTTTTGGATCAATTGAATGAACAAGTTCTTTCAGTTTTGCTATCTCAAATTTGTTTACAACGCAATAGGTTTGAATTTTTTCCTGTTTTGAATACCCGCCCAAAGCGCGCATATAAGTGACACTTACATCCAATTCCTTCATTATTGCGTTGCCGATATCCTTATAAAATTCCGAGAATATCCGTACGGATTTTGCTTTGTCCAAACCTTCAAGTACGGAATCAATAACTTTTGACGCTATGTAATATGTCATAATCGAATAGAGTGCTCTGTCCCAGCTGTAAAGAAATCCCGCTCCCATATATATAAACAGATTAATCCCCATAAGGAGTTCGCCTACGGATATTACTTTGAATTTCTTAGAAAGATTAATGGAAACCATTTCAGTTCCGTCTAAAGAGGCGTTATTTCTGAGAATTAAACCGACTCCAAGTCCAAGAATTATTCCTCCGAAAACAGTTGCAAGCAGCAAATCTTCCGTTGCCTGTTTCCCGTGCATTATATTGGTTGCAACGGCAAGCATACCTGTTGCGAAAAAAGTTTGAACAACAAATTTTTTCCCGAGGTTTTTCCATGCCATTAATATAAACGGGATATTAATACAGAAAATCAGCAAACCGAGATTCCATTTTGTAATATAAGAAACCATCATTGATATACCGATTACACCGCCGTCGATTATATTGTTAGGTACAAGAAAAACCTCCAGCCCGACTGCAACAATAAAAGCTCCGAGTGTTAAAAAAAACACTCTGGCGGTATATTCCCGAAAAATCTCAAATTTTGTTTTTTTTACAGGTTCAGGTTTTCTTCTGCCAAATAACATTTATTCCCTGCCCCTCAAAATTTCAAATATATTTTTGTGTTTGCTGTTGTCTGCTTCTTTAGGCTTTATACCGAGAATGGATTCCAAATCAGTTTTTAAAGTGGTTAAATCTTCATATTTCTTGAGAATACCGTCCATACAGACTGAAACATCACCCGTTTCTTCGGACACAACAAGGCAGGCTGCATCGGAAACTTCGGACATTCCGATTGCGGCACGGTGTCTGGTTCCGTATCTCCAGCTCAACTTCGGATCCTCAGTAAGCGGAAGTAAAACTCCTGCGGAATGTATTTTGTTTTCTTCTATTACCATTGCACCGTCATGAAGCGGTGTATTGGGGTGAAATATTGTGATTATAAGCTCTGCGGAAATTCTTGCATCTAATCTTGTCCCGACATCGGAATAAATCCCTTTGTTCATTCCTTTCTGGAATACAATTAGCGCGCCTGTTTTTGTTTTTGTAAAATATTTTACGGCTTCTATTATTTCTTTTATAATATCAATGTCATTTTCAATATTTTCTCTGTATGTCCCCGATGAAAGGAAAACTTTCTTGATAAATCCGGGCTGGCCGAGATATCCCAAAAATCTTCTGAGTTCAGGCTGGAATATTACAATCAAACTCAATGCAATTAAAGTTACCAGTGATTTCAGGAAAACACCAATTATACGTAAATCAAGCATTATAAGGATTTCACTGAATATCCAGACAAAAACCAAAATAAACAGGCCTTTTACAAGCCTTTCTGACGGAGTGTTTCGAATAAATTTCTGATAGAAAAACAATAATATTATTACAATAAACGCTATTTCCAAAATATTAACCCAGCTAAAAGACCACTGAAGCGGACTTAAGATATCCTGAATTAAAGAAATAATAGCGTCTAAAGCATTAATCATATTTTTTCAACCTATCGGGAATGTTATCAAATGAGATTAAATTATCCAATGTCTCTCTATATACTATAATATCAGAATGTGAATTATTTACAAGTACCATTGCCGGTTTTTCCACCCTGTTATAGTTGGATGCCATTGAATAATTATATGCACCTGTGTTATATACACAAATTATGTCTCCGGGTTCAATTTCAGGTAAATCAATTTCATTAATCAGAATATCTCCGCTTTCGCAGTATCTCCCCGCAATAGTAATCCGCTCTGTTTTAGTATAATTTAATTTATTTACAACCTCGGCGGTATATTCTGCCTGATACATACTTGGACGGGGATTATCAGCCATTCCGCCGTCTACGGCAATATATTTTCTTCCGCCCGGCACCTGTTTTGAGCTTCCTGCCGTATACAGAGTTACTCCTGCGGTAGAAATAATACTCCTTCCCGGTTCTATATAAATTACGGGAATCTCTGCCGCATATTTGTGCATAGCCTCTGTAACCGCATCAGCCAGAGTTTTTATGGAAGGCGGAGTATCCGAATCAGTATATTTGACACCCAAGCCTCCGCCGATATTCATCTCTTTTAAATCTATCCCGTATTTTTGTTTTATTCTGGCAATTTCTTTTACAAGAATTTCAACTTCGTCATAATAACTCTTCGGCTCAAATATCTGAGAGCCTATATGCGCGTGAACTCCTTTGAGGGTCAAATTTTTGTATCGGCTCGTTATCAGTTCAATAATTTCATCCAGCTGCGACAGGTCAAATCCGAACTTTGAATCAATCTGCCCTGTTTGAATATAATCGTGCGTATGGCATTCTATGCCGGGAGTAACTCTTAGCAGTATTTCCGCTTGTAATCCTTTTTTTTCGGCAATACCGTTTAAAATTTCTGCCTCATAAAAATTATCTACGGAGAATCTTCCTATTTTATAATCAAGCGCAAGTTCTATTTCCCGTGCAGTCTTATTATTCCCGTTGAACAAAACCTTAGACATATTCACACCGGATTTATAAACTGTATAGATTTCTCCGGCAGATACCGTATCAAATCCGAAACCTTCTTCATCTAAAATTCTAATTATCGCTGATGTACATAAAGCTTTGGATGCGTACATCATTCTGATGTTGTCATAATCTTTAAAAGCTGCTTTATATTCTCTGCAAATTCCTCTCAAAGTAGCTTCATCAATGACATATAGGGGAGTGCCGTACTTTTGGGCCAATTCGGCCAAATCGCAGCCGCCAATGGTTAAATTTTCTTTCTCTTCTGTGGTAATTGGTTTGATAGATTGATTTATGCTCATATTCTCCCCTCTTTTTTCTATTTTAGCAGAAAAAAGAAGGATTACAATCTTTATGCAGTCTCAGTTTGTACATACTTAGCGGATTTAGAGACAATGCCGTAGCAGACCATTGTAAGCCTTTTGTTAAGTTCAAGCATTGTTTTATAATTATTTGATGCTATATTCATTGCTCCCA
>CALUPJ010000111.1 GCA_944322555.1 Candidatus Gastranaerophilales bacterium
TATTGCAATTGATAAGGTTAAAAAACTTTCAAGACCTGTTAATACTAAAGAAGAAATTGCTCAGGTTGCAGGAATCTCTGCCGGCAATAATTCCGAAATTGGTGAACTTATAGCCGAAGCTATGGAAAAAGTCGGTCATGATGGTGTTATTACTGTTGAAGAAAGCAAATCATTCGGTACTAACCTTAAAGTAGTTGAAGGTATGCAGTTTGATAAAGGTTATATCTCACCTTATTTTGTTACAGACCCTGAAAGAATGGAAGCTGTTTTAGAAGATGCTTACGTTCTTTGTGTTAACAAAAAAATCAACCTTATAGCTGATTTGGTACCTGTTCTTGAACAGGTTGCACGTGACGGACGTTCACTTCTTCTTATAGCGGAAGATGTTGAAGGCGAAGCTCTTGCAACCTTAGTTGTTAACACTATGAGAAAAGTTTTAAGAGCTGTAGCAGTTAAAGCTCCTGGGTTTGGCGACAGAAGAAAAGCTATGCTTGAAGATATCGCTATCTTAACAGGCGGGCAAATGTTCACGGAAGAACTCGGTATTAAGCTTGAAAATATTACGACGGATATGATGGGACTTGCTAAACGTGTTACCGTTACCAAAGACGAAACAACTATCGTTGTAGGTAATGAAACAAAAGAAGCGGTTCAGGAACGTGTAAGACTTATCAAGAAACAGATAGAAGCTTCTGACAGCGAATACGACAAAGAAAAACTTCAAGAGCGTATGGCTAAATTGTCAGGCGGTGTTGCAGTTATAGAAGTAGGTGCAGCTACAGAAATCGAACTTAAAGAAAGAAAATTAAGAATAGAGGATGCACTTAACGCTACAAGAGCCGCTAACGAAGAAGGTATCGTTCCCGGAGGCGGTGTTGCATTAATAAGAGTTCAACAAGAACTTGAGTCAAAACTCAACACAATGACATTTGAATCCGATGATGAAAAGAGCGGATACAAAATCCTTATGACAGCATTGGATGTTCCGTTAAGAGCCATTGCATTCAACTCGGGTGCTAAATCGGATGTTGTTGTAGAAAATGTCAGAGCTGAAAAAGATGCATACGGATATGATGCACTACTCGACAGATACACTGATATGTTCTCGGCAGGTATTGTTGACCCTGCCAAGGTTACAAGAAGTGCTCTTGAGAATGCCGCATCAGTAGGCTCTATGCTTCTTACAACTCAAGCTGCGGTTGTTGAGATACCGGAAGAATCTAAAGGACCGGATATGTCACAAATGGCAGGCATGGGCGGTATGGGCGGCATGATGTAGTTACTTTTTCTTTACTTAAAAGAAAAAGTAACCAAAAAGAAAAGACCATACTGTCGGGCAACAAAAGTCAATATTTTCTAATTGAGATTAATTTCACAGGTTGCCCTCTTATGTGAGGCTATTGGTTTAAAGAAACACGAGAGGCAGGGATTTTATATTTATCCCTGCCTCCCTCTTTTATATCCGGTCCAATTTTCTTTACCCCCTTAAAAGAAAAAGTAACCAAAAAGAAAAGACCATACTGTCGGGCAACAAAAGTTGATATTTTCTAATTAAGATTAATTGCACAGGTTGCCCTCTTATGTGAAGCTATTGGTTTAAAGAAACACGAGAGGCAGGGATTGTATATTTACCCCTGCCTCCCTCTTTTATATGCGGTTCAATTTTCTTTACTTTCTTAAAAGAAAAAGTAATTATTAAGATAAGACCATACTGTCTGGCAACAAAAGTTGATATTTTCTAATTAAGATTAATTGCACAGGTTGCCCTCATATGTGAAACTATTGGTTTGAAGAAACACGAGAGGCAGGGATTTTATATTTATCCCTGCCTCCCTCTTTTTCTTGTACTTACCCTTCTATCCCTTTACTCCTTTAACTCCATGTTTTTATTTTTGAAGGCAAATTTTTTGAATAACACGTATGTGAAGATAGCCGCAGCCAGTGTTGCAATAATTTGTGCCGCAAATACGTTTAATTTCAAAACTTTAACAGTAAATTCCAAAAGTCCTGCGTTTATTAAATAACTGAAAAACCAGGTTGTGCAGCACTTAATATATTCTTTCTTCCAGTTGCCGCTGCTTTCAAACACCAGAAATTTCTGGGTAGTAAAAGAAATTACCGAAGAGATGCCCCAGGCAAGTGCAAGTGCTGCCTGATATATATTTTCACCCCAAACAAGGCAAATAACGGAATATATAAGATAAGAAACTCCGGCATTAAATCCGCCTACGAGCAAAAATCTTATTTTATCGGATATTTTAAACCAGAAAGTTTTCATCAGTTCAATTTTCCAAATTCTCAAAATTTATATTCGGGAATGACAAATACTTCATTGTTTGCATCTTTTTCCACAAATCGCAAATAATAATCCAAAGCTTTTTCCTTAGCTCCATTATAGAATTCATCAGAGATAAGTTCTTTATGCAGTTCTGTGCGTGTTCCGGGATAATTTCCCAGTACCCGTGCAAATTTTTCTATTTCTTTCAAATTCTCACCGCCTGCATATGCTTTAGTTTTTGCATCGGTTCCGGAAGGTCTGATTTCAACATATTTATCCGAAAACTTAAGATATGTGCCGTCGCCTACAAATTTTACAGATTTGAGATTATCAAAATTCAATTCTGCAAATGCACTGTTCAGGACTTTTTTAACGGCTTCCAAATCCGCAATTCCTTCTTTTATGGCTATAGCGAGTGACAGATAGAATAAATCGTTTTGTGTTCTGAGAGCTTCTCCCTCTACTTTAGCTTTCTTAAGTTTTTCAATATCCGGTTCGGATTCGTTATAATAGGCAATATCTTCTCTTACGTCAAATTTTGCAAGAATATTATTTTCATCGAAAATTTCGCTTAAATATTCGGATAAAGTTTTATTATCTTTTTCCAGTCTTGCAGCAAGTGCCGAAGCGACAATTATTGCTTCGGTTGCACTTTTTTCTCTCATGGCAATTGCTTTTCTTCCCGCAAGAGATTCTATCAAATCTTCCGAGCCCATAATCATTCCGCCGGATTCCTCACCGCCGAAAATAAGTCTGGGCTGAATTCCCAGATTAATTGAGTTTCCGAAAACATCGTCCACTACAACGTCTTTTTCAGGATTATTCTTAATCTGAAGCTCTACTTTTTTCATTATATTTGCAATTTCTTTAAACCCGACAGGCACATTTACAACTTTAATACCGTGAGCTTTTGCCCATTCATCCCAGGAAAGGGCAGATGCAGTCGTTTTTATCATAAAACGCGGATGATTTTTAAACTGTCCGTTATGTTTCAACTGCTTAACTCTGTAATTCATAAGCATTAAAAATGCCTGGTTTGCACTGTATACAGTCAAGATTCTTTCTTCATCAAGCGGAATATATGAAATTCCGTATTCATCAAGAGCGGGTTCATTACCTATTGCTTCAATCTGGCATACAGTAAGCCTGTCATGATCAGGGTCGGTGATTAAAACTATTGTACCCAGAGGGCAGCCGGCAAGGACTTTTTCATAGTGCAATGATTCAATTACGGGGAAGAATTTCTCTCCGTTCGGACGTTTTGCCAGAACGGTTGCATCAACGGAATAATCATAAAATGCTTTATTTCCCTTCGGATCGGTATCATATTTTCCTATTGAATGGAAAAACGGGTCTTCTTCCGTATTATTCCAAATATATTTATCTTGAATACCCAATTTATCTAAAACGCGGCTTAAAGTTCTGTATGCACAGCCTCCGACACATTCAACAAACAGTTTGGAATGCATTTTCTTTACCCTGTCTAAATCTTGTGCAACTCCAGCTTTTAAATATTCAACATACAAATCTATTCCGTCATTTAATTTTTCCATAACGGATTCATCAATAAGCGGACTATTTTTTGCCGAAAAATTAATTGTATAAGAACCGTTCTTCTCAACTTTATCAAAAATCTCCTGAATTTTATCAACAAATTCAAGCGACTCCTCGGGCAGATACTGGCTGCCCTGAGAGTTCAAATCTTTTGTTGCCGTTTTAACAGATATCCCGTGGCTTGAAGTAATATATTCCCCGCCGACCAAATCAAGTTTGAAAGCAAGAAAAGATGCCAGCCATATAGGAATAGTTCTGCGTCCTTTCGGTAAAAGTGTTTTTATTCCCTGCTCCGCTTGGACGCGGGCAATAGCATCAAGATACAATGCGGAATTATATCGAACTTCACTTCCCGCAAGCTTTAAAATTTCTTTGCCGGCATATTTTTCCTTGGCTACAAGAGCTTTAGCAAGAGTTGCAAGTACAATACCGACTAAATTAATAGGAAATCTTGTATCCTGTGGATAAAGGATATTTTGCGGCCCTCGAATACCTGCAGTAGACACTTTTGCTTCTTTGGAATAATTGGCAAACCATTCTAAAAGATTTAATCCTTCTGGATTTGAATCCGAATGCGGGTACAAATGCTCACGTTTTAATCTGAACGAAAAACCATTTTCATTATCAAAGTTTAATAAATCTAAGTTTTTTATATAATCGGGAGTTTTTTCATACACATTTTTAAACAACTCGCCTTCTAATTCGCAACTTGGTTTTAATTTATACATAATCTCTCCTGTTTTTTGAATAATTATAACACAAAGACATTTGTTATGAAGGACAGGCTAACTGAACAAGTTGGTAAATTATTGTTTTAAGCGAAGCTGTGTTTATAGTTCATAAAAATGTATACAAATGTAACAATTTCATACGGATATAGGGTTGAAAAATGATAATCCATGTCTTATAATGAATATATATAGTATATACTCTAATTGACAAAATATAAAAAAGGATTTTTATTATGACAATATCATTCAGCGGTTTGGTTTCAGGCTTGGACACCTCTTCGTGGGTAGAAGCACTGCTATCTGTAAAACAAGAAAAAGTTACAGCTCTGGAAACGGATTTAAAGGACATTCAGGCGATAAAGACAACTTTGACTGATACGAGAAATGCGTTTTCAACATTGAGAAGTGCTCTTGAAAAGCTTACGGATGCAAAATTCGGCGGTTCTTTTGACCTGTTCGGCCAGAATATTGCAACTTCTGCCAATGAAGAAATCTTTACCGCAACAGCTACAAGCAGTGCTGTAAGACAGAATTATGATATCACGGTAAAACAGCTTGCGACATATACTCAAGCCGCATCTAAAAATGCAGCAAGTGCAGTTGCTGATGATGATACGCTGCTTTCAAATTTAGGTATATCTTCAGGTACTTTAACAGCCTATGTTAACGGTCAAAAACATACTGTAAATATAGAAGATACTGATACTTTAGGTGATTTGAAAGCACGCCTTGCAGGTTTTGGCATTAAAACGGATATTGATGAATCCGGTGTAATAAGTTTTTCTGCACAAAATGAAGGCGATACAATTAATATTGGAGCCACTACAGACAGCACAAATATGGTTTCATTAATAGGTCTTGCTCAAAAGGAAGACGGAAGCTATGCCTCCACAAATTCGCTTTATAAAGCATCTGTTGCATCCGTACTTACTGATGCTGATGCAGGTTTTAACCAGCAAATTACGACGGGTACTTTTACGATAGGTGATGCTACTTTTACAATTGATGAGAAAACTACACTATCATCTTTGATTTCAGAAATTAACAGCAATGATAAGGCTCAGGCATATGCATACTGGGATGATGCAACAGGAAAACTATCTATTACATCAACAAAAGAAGGTGCTTCTTATATTAACATAGAAGCCGGAACGAGCAACTTTACGGATGTAATGGGATTTACCACTTCCGAATGGGATGAAAACGGAGAGCTTGTTTCATCAAGAATGTATACAGATGCGCAAACACTGGGACAAAACGCTATCTTTACCGTAAACGGTACAACAATGACTTCTACTTCCAATACGGTAACTTCCGATATTTCAAGAATGGAAGGTGTTACATTGACTCTTAAAAGAGCAAGCACTGAAGATGACGGCAATACCCAGCTCAGTGTAACACAGGATACTACTAAGCTTGTTGAAGCCGTAAACGAATTTATAACAGCCTACAATGATGCTATTGCAAAAGTAGAAGAAGTAACAGCTTCAGGTGCGGATCTTCACGGAGAAACATCCCTGACCAGTTTAAAAAATACACTGAGAACGTATGCAAACGCTTCAAATACTACAAATGGCGGGGTGTATAAACTTTTGTCAGATATCGGTATTTCTACAAGTGAAGCAGATGGAAATAATCTTTCTACAGACACTTACCAATTAAGCCTTGATGAAGAAAAGTTTAAAAAAGCTCTTTCCGAAAATCCGGAATCAGTGAAATCAATTCTGGCAGGTGATAACGGTATTCTGAATATGATGGAGAATACTGTAGAACAAAGCTTGAAAGCTACTGTAGGATTTTTTGATGTTAAAACTTCTACTCTTGATTCTGATATAACAAGAATGGAAGAAAAGATTTCTAAACAAAATGCAAATATAGAAACATACAGAAGCAGACTTGAAAGTCAGTTCTATCAAATGGAAATGGCTATTGCTCAGATGCAGCAGAACTACAGTTCCTTCCTGTCATAGAAATCAGGTAACCAAAATTTGCAAGAGGTGTTCCGTACGAAACACCTCTTCTTTGTGTGATTTTATTCTTCATCCAGACTCAATACTGCCATAAAAGCTTCCTGCGGCACTTCTACACGACCGACAGCTTTCATACGCTTTTTACCTTTTTTCTGTTTTTCAAGGAGTTTGCGTTTACGGGTTATGTCACCGCCGTAACATTTATCCAGGACACTTTTTCTAAGTGCTTTTATGTTGGTTCTTGCAATAACTCTGCCGCCAATTGCTGCCTGAATAGGCACTTCAAACATCTGACGCGGGATAATTGTTTTTAATTTTTCCGTTAGTTTTTGCCCGATATAATACGCATTATCCTCGTGGCAGATTACCGAAAGTGCGTCCACGACTTCTCCTGCCAGCATTATATCGAGTTTTATAAGTTTAGAGCGTTTGTAATCCTCAAATTCATAATCCAAACTTGCATATCCTTTGGAACGGGATTTTAATTGGTCATAAAAGTCCGTAATTACCTCACTCAGGGGCAAATGATAGATTAAATCTACCCTTACCTTATCCAGATAATTCATATTGATAAATATACCGCGCTTTGTCTGGCATAAATCCATTAGAGTTCCGACATAGTCGTTAGGTGTAATTATTGAAACTTTTACATACGGCTCTTCTATATAATCTCTATACTGTGCAGGCGGCAGGTTTGCCGGGTTGTCAATCTCTATAATTTCACCGTTTGTCTTATGCACCCGATATACAACGGAGGGAGCCGTTGTTACGATAGAGAGATCGTATTCACGCTCAAGTCTTTCCTGTGCGATTTCCATATGAAGCATACCTAAGAAGCCGCACCTAAATCCAAATCCTAATGCGCTTGAAGTTTCCGGCTCAAAAGTGATTGAACTATCTGAAAGCTTAAGTTTTTCTAAAGCTTCTTTAAGTTCGTGGTAATCCTCGTTATCTACAGGATACATGCCTGAAAATACCATCGGTAAAGCTTCTTTATAGCCTGGAAGCGGTTCACTTGCAGGTTTTTCAACATGCGTTACCGTATCCCCGACAAATCGTGTAATCTCTTTAATAGAGCCTGCAAAATATCCTACATCACCGCATACGAGCTCTTGTACCTGTACTCTGTGAGGTGTAAGGTATCCGAGTTCTACTATTTCGTACTCTTTTCCGGAAGCCATAAACTTAACTTTGTCGCCGAGTTTCATTTTTCCGTCCATAATCTTAAAGAAACAAAGTGTTCCCAGATAGGGGTCATACGCACTGTCAAAAACAAGTGCCCGCAGCGGCTTCTCGGTAGTGTCTACAGGCGGAGGAACATATTTTACAATTGCTTCCAGCACTTCATTAATACCGATACCCGTTTTGGCACTTACGGGTATTGCCATTGAGGTATCTATACCCAGAATTTCTTCAATTTCGGATTTCACTCTCTCAACATCTGCAGATGGCAAATCAATTTTGTTTATGACCGGAATAATTTCCAAATTTTGTTCTATTGCCATATATACATTGGCAAGTGTTTGTGCTTCAACTCCCTGCGTTGCGTCTACGACGAGAAGTGCGCCTTCGCAGGCAGCAAGAGAACGTGAAACTTCGTATGAAAAATCGACATGTCCCGGTGTATCAATCAAATTAAACACATACTTTTGATTGTCTTTTGCCGTATAGTTCATTCTTGCGGCATTCAGTTTAATGGTAATTCCCCGCTCGCGCTCAATGTCCATTGTGTCGAGAAGCTGATTTTGCATATCTCTTTCTGCAATGGTACCAGTTGCTTCCAGCAGTCTGTCGGCAAGTGTTGATTTTCCGTGGTCAATATGTGCTATTATACAAAAGTTTCGTACATTATCTCTGTGTTTCATAATTTTATTATACATGAAAAATTATATTTTAATTTATTGCAGAGAACTATTTATCAAATTTATAACAAAAGAAAAAGCAAGATTTTTGTTATAATCTTGCTTTTTTATTTTTTTAATTAATAAGTAATTTTATATCCTTCCTGAATTACTCTTGCAGTACATCCGCCGCCATTATTCTGTACATTTCCCTCTATGCAGCGCCACATGTTGCCGGAACCGTTCCAGGTGTCTGCACGGGTTCCGTCTCCATATATCGCAACATCAAGACCGCCGCATGGGTAGAGAATACCATCTGAGCCCAGATAGAATATAAATATATCACGGCCTCTGGTATTAGGAGGATTTTTTCCGTTTACATCTATTGTAATATCAGCAGCTTCAGATATTAATGTACCTCCGGCTCTATGTATTTCATCAATATCTTCCTGCGTAACTTTTGACAAGCCATCACCGTTTGCGAATACACGAGCCCAGATTACGGCACCGTTTTTTAGTTCAATAGCGAACGGATCCGCATTATTAGGATTAATTAAAGCTCCTTGAGAAAAATCGCCAGCTAATGCATATGGTCCGTCATTATCATAATATTCTGTATATGAATCTCTTGAGAATCCGCTTACATACAGAAATTCACCCAATCTTCCGACAAATTCCGCAATTTGATCCTCATTGGAAGATCTATTAAGCTGTGCGACATTGTTAGAAGGATCAATATAGTCGTTTCCGGGTTGATTATGGTCATCAGAATTCCAGTCTACCCCTTGTGCAACACCCCAGGCTCTTGTGCCATATAGTGTGGTAGCTCCTTCTCTGGCAATCATTGTTGTAAGCGCGTTTTCTATATTAGAAACAACAACTGAAAGTTTCGCGGCATTTGCTTCATTTTGTCCGTTTTGTATTAAAGCCGGAATAGTTAAAGCGCCAATAACACCTATAATACCCAGAGTTATCAAAACTTCGGTTAAAGTAAATCCTCGTTTATTAAGCATTTAAAAACTCTCCTAATTTAAATATCACATATTCATAATATCATATTATCTTCGCTAAGTACAGATATTAATAGATTTTTGAGAAAGATATAAAAAATTCGGAAATTACATTGATGAGCATCGGCAAAATCCAAATCATAATTGCAGCACCAAAAACAGGTTTAAACAGGAAACTTAATTGGAATACGTTGACCTGTGGAGCGGTTTTTGAAATTACACCGAGAATAATATCCTGCCCCAAAGTTGCCAAAAGGACCGGAGACGCTATTTGGAGGCCCATATACAAAACATTTGAAGTAGTTGTTACAAGATAATCAATATTAATTATTTTCTCAAGAGGAATACTGACGGCATAAATCGGAAAAATCTCAAAACTTCTTATAAGTGCATTAAACATCCAATAGAACCCGCCGAGTTCAATAAAAATACATAATCCGAGCAAAGTAATAAGACGGCTCAAAATGGAAGTCTGGCTGTTTGTTGTCGGATCCATAACCATGGCGGAAGAAAGCCCCATTTGCGTATTAATCATATCTCCGCCCGCTTCAATTGCCAAAATTAAGAGCTGTGCAATATATCCGATTATAGCTCCCGCTGCAAAATTCAACAGTAATAAAAGAAGCGGAGAAATATCACCGGGAGGTGCAGCAGGCTTTAGTATCGGTGTAAGCATTAGTGTCAGTAAAAAAGCAAGCGCAAGTTTAACTAAGCCGGCAATCTCTTTCCTGTTAAATATCGGAGCAAATCTTATAAATCCCAAAAGACGTGCAAAAACTATAAACCCTGCCGAAAACCAGCGTTCAAAATCAGGAAACATTATTGCTATTTGAGTTACAAGCTGATCCATTATTTTCCCTCGCTTAACCCCGGAGGCAAATCAAGTTCATAGTCATAAATCTCCGGCGGCTCATCAATTTGTAAAATGTCAAACCCCTCAACAGGGTCTATAACGGTTTTTCCAGGAGTTATTTTGACATTAAATACATATTTATCCTTGCCGTTTTTAATGACAGAAAACAGTGTCTCACCCTCTTTCAGAGGATGTATAATCAAAGTGTTCCGTTCATTCATAACAGTTATAAGCGGATAAACATCTATAACATCATTTTTTTCAATACTGATATCTGTCAATTTGCCGTCAGTAGATATTACACAGTCCTCAAATGCCTGTGCGGGAAGAATTATTAAACATAACAAAAGTAAAAATCGTTTCATTATCTCCCTAACATTTTATTTATCTCTACAAAATTACCCTTTGGCATCGGTGCTTGCGGCGCGGGATCATATTTAATCTTTTGTGCCTTGTCTATATAAGGAACTTTACCCGGATTTTTCATAATCTCTTTTACGGTTGGGGCATCTTTGAATGAATCATGCATTTCGCCTTCAAACGGAGTTGTATATTTATAATAATCCGCAGGCAGAACAAAAGCATCATTTTTAGGTACTGCATTAAATGCGAGAGCTGCTCCCTCCGAGAAAAGATTGGTTAAAAGTTTTATAAATCCCATTCCGCCTATAATAATAACCAGAAATACCGCAAAAATCTTCGGAGCCGCGGCAATTGTTTGTTCCTGAACCTGAGTGACGGCCTGAATAATACCTACAACCAGACCTATAGCTGCCGCTACCAGTACACAAGGCATAGAGATTGCAAGCATTACCATAAATCCTTTTGCTAAATATTCGGTTAACATTTCCATAGCTTATACCTCAAATTGTTTTCCGGTTAGTTGTAACTCTGAACCAGCCCCTGAACGATGAGCGCCCAGCCATCTACGGCTATAAATATCAGAAGCTTGAACGGGAGTGAAATAATCGTCGGAGATAACATGAACATACCTAATGCAAGCAAAATGTTTGCAACTACAAGGTCAAGTACTATAAACGGAACAAATACAACAAATCCGATTTCAAATGCCGTTTTAAGTTCGCTTAAAATGAATGCGGGTGCGACTTCCCAGATTGTTATATCTTCCGGAGTTTTAGGCGGTGTCTTATGTTTCAATTCGACAAAAAATGCAAGATCACTTTCACGCGTCTGTTTCATCATAAATTCTTTTAAGGGTTTTGAGCCTTCATCAATTGTAGCAATAAGATTTCCCGTTTTCTGATACGGAACGGAACCCCTTTCATACATCTGCTGAAAAACCCCGCCCATGGTGTAAAAGGTTAAAATCATACACAAACCTATTGTTACAATTGCGGGTGGAACCTGTACACCCATAGCAGTTTTTAGAAGTGAAAATACTATAGTAAATCTTAGAAAACAGGTCATACAGCAAAATACAAACGGCAAAAGCGAAAATAACGTCATTACCGTCAGCATTTGTAAAACAGGGTTCATATCTTTTATTACCGAATCCATAATTCCTAATCCTCTTTCGGGTTAAATTTTTATCTTGTCCGCAAGATTTCGCATAACTGATTTTTCCGCATTTTCATGAAGCAGGCTCGATTTTATGCCGATACTTTTTCTGTCCATATAATCGGATTTTTTATTTTCCGGCTTTGTAAGGCTCTGCATAGTTTCTTTAAATGTTTCCTGTACGGACAAGTTCTCAGAACCTGTTTCAAGCTTTGAAATAAGTGAAGTTTTGTCAACATCACCTGCAATCAGAAATTTTTCCCTGCCCGTTGATACTATATAAAGAGTCTTTCGCGGAGCCAGCGAAAGCGTATCAATCACTTTCAGACATTTAGAGCTGCGTTTGCCGCCGGAGGACGATGTACTCTTAAATACAAGAAGAGCAACGGCTATAACTCCGGTCATTGCGAGCGTATATACAATAAAATTTGCTAAATATCCCATATAAATATCCTCTTTTATCGGTTTCAAAACTTGAACCGCATACTGTTTTTTTAATTACTTTGCGGTTTTCGTCAAGCTTCCTGATTATTCTCTACTTCAAAGTCACTGTAGTCAAAGTCTTCCTGCCCCTCTGCCTGATTATTTTCCTGCACAGGTTGTACAGTTTCTTCCTGCGGAGCGGAATCATTAACCCTTTCTATTCTTACGCCGAATCTGTCGTTAATAATAACAAGTTCTCCGTCGGCAACTGTTTTTCCGCCGACTTTTAATGAAACTTTGTTATCATAAACCGAACACAAATCAACAATAAGACCTTCTTCTATACTCTTCAGCTCTCCCAGAGTCACTTTGACTTTATCAAACTCAGCCGTCATGTCGACTTGAATACTGTCCCACAAGTTAGCATTTGTATTTTCATCCATACTGTTTCCTCCGCCCGTCTCATAAGGTACTATGATTTTATTATTTGGTTTTATCTGAAATTTTTGTACTATATTTTCGCATATAAGTGTCATTTCGGAAGAGTTGCTGTTTTCAAACACGACAATATCTCCGATGTCCAGCCTCTTTATATCTGCTACCGGGAATGTTGTGGTTCCTAACAGCAAATTGACATCAACGAGGCTGTTTGCAAAATCTTTGTCACTAAACCGCTCTTCTTTCAACTCTATTTCCTGCGGTTTTAAGATGTCTTTGGGAAGTGATATGATAAATTTTGCGGCGTTGTCGGAAATCTCACTTTTTACAAAATAAGTAAGATGAAGGATTTCTGAATATCTTCTGTGCGGTTCTATAGTAAAATTGGGGGCAAGCGATTCATATAAAAAATCATTAAATGCCGTGATTATTCTTGCTTCCAGTTCCGTAACTTCCGTAAGATCAAAGCGTCTGTTATTTTTTCCCAGAACTTTATCAAGAATAACATTTATAGCTTCCTGGGAAATTCTTATATATACATCATTTTTCGCATTTATTTTCACTTTGGTAACAAAAAAAGTATCATTCTGGGCAAGTACATTCATATTGGTGCTGATTGATTCAAGCTTGTATTCAAAACCGTCATAAAAAAATTCGTTGCTGCAACTTTTTACAACCGGTGTGAATATTGAATCAAACCAGGCAAATTGTTTATATAATTCGTCAAAAAATACGGAATTTATCATACCATACCCTACTATAGTCCAAAACTATGATAAGATATTTTCGGGTATAAACACATCAACTGTTTAGAGGAAATTTAAAAGAATAATTAATATTGCGGTTTGGGATAAATTATTTATTTTGGATTATTTTTGTGCTAAAAATTTTACGAGAGGAAATATAAATGCAAGTTGATATTAATAATACAGTTTCGCATAAGGGAATGCCGCGTTGTATAAATTTGATAAATCCGATTTATCATTACAGCCGGAAAGCTTTTAATAGAATGGCTGCTGCAAGTACTAAAAAAATAGAACCGGTAACACCTTTTCTGGAAGGTAAAATTAAACAAGTTTCGTTAAAAAATGCTTCAGCCTGGGATATCAATCCGAATCATTCGTCCAAATATGTTTTTTTTATGCATGGAATGGCGCAGAATGTAAGCGGTTATCAGGCTTTATATGAAGAAGTTATAAACAAGGGGTTTGGTGTATTGGCGGTAGAATACCGCGGTCACGGTGTAAATAAGCGTGCCTCAATCACCGAGGATAAGCTTCGTAATGATGTGAAAAAAGCATATCAATATTTAACCCAAAAGGAAAAAATCCGGCCTTCTGATATAACCATTATGGGGCATAGTATGGGAGGCGGTCTGGCTGCTGATTTTGCCGGCAAGCATAAAGATATTAAGTCCTTGATTTTAATTTCGCCTATAGCGAGTGTGGCGCTGATTAGCCGGAAGTTTATGCTTAATAAAAATATTGGAATGGGCATCCCTGAGAAGGTAAAGAATTTAACTGACAGTATAAAACCTCTGAAGCAGTTGTTTGAATTATGCTTTAATTCAATATCAAAGATGAAAAAAGTAGAGGCGCCGACATATATAATACACTCGAAAAATGATCCTGTTACATTGACTGGCGGCTCCAGAAGGCTGGCAAAAGCGGCTAAAAGGAAAGGCGTATTGAAAGATTTTATTATTTTCCCAAAAGGAGGTCATAATATTGACAAAAGTAAGCTGGAGGCAGTTTCAAACATACTGGGAGAATTAAAAGGTTAATCAGTGTTTTTTCAAACGGAAGCGTATTTCAGCCGTTCTTGCAGCGGCTTCAGTATATTTATAATTCGTTATTTTTATTTTTATAAGCCCTTTAGATTCATTAAACAGGCATTTTTTTATTTTATACGGATAAGTTTCAAATCCTTTCAAAGCTCCGGCATTCATTAGTTTCAGAAGTTTATTAATATATTTTTGGCAATTTGCCGGAATGTCGGGAAATCTGTTTATGTATTTATTCAGAGGCATATTAGATCTATAGCTGTTAGCACTTGCGGAAGCAAGCACAAAATTATCTAAAGAATTGCTTCCGCCGAGAGATTCCGGTTTTATATGTTCAATAGTTGCAACAGATGCCCGCAATAGTCGTTTAGCAGTTTCAGCATGTGATCGGTTTGCGTATTTGACAATAAATGCATTTTCACTGCTGCCGGATGTCGGTAAATATAGCGCCATATCTTTCATTTGTTCAAAAACAGCCGCCTCTCCGGGAAGCGGAGTAATTTCGTTAAGCGAGTTGAGAAAAGTTTTTCTCTTAAAAGTATCTTCCTGGTTGTTTGCTAAAATAATCTGCCGGCAGCGCGTAGTTTTGCTGCGCAGTATTAATGCTGTTTGAGGCGATAGCTTTTGTGAAATTTTATCTACATTATCAAGAACATTAAATTCTTCTAATTTAAGTTTTATTATTGCATCGTCGTACCATTCTCTTAAGCAACTGTCAATTGTAGAGTTCGGAGATTGGCCGGCTTTTATTTTTAACCTCTCATATATTGCTTTCTCTGTTTTTTGCATGAAAGCGGTATATTTTGAGAGTTCTGTTATTGTATCGTTAAGGTTTTTACATTTATCTAATTTTTTTTCAATTCGTGATAACTCACCTCCCGGTATCATTTTACATCCATAATACGGGCATGTAAGACCGTGAAGTTTTTTTAGGACATTCCCTGCTGAAGTCGCAGATTTAAAAACGATATTTTTTTCAAAGATATCTGCTGTATTTGAATGTTTAAGTACAACCGTTGCCGGTTTGCAGTTATTATAGCTAAAATTGCCGGCTGAAATAGCGTTAATTTGCATTTTGATATTTCCCAAGAAAATCATATCAGGCAAATTTTATTTTTACAACTTTTGTTACAAAGCTAAAATTTAAATATGACTAATAACATTCTGTTTTTAAAATTGTCGGGATATTATCAGCAAAAAATTTTTTTACGGTCTTTTAATAATTATGATATCCGGCAATATAAATTTTTACGGTATTCCTGTTGCTGAAGTGAAAGCTGCAGGGAATAACTTAAAATTATACAGGTTAAATTCAAAAGACAAGGGTTTTACGGATAATCTTTATAAAACCCTTGATTTACGGCGGCTTTATCCCGGGTTCAATAACCTGCAATATAATATATGGGATGAAGTTACCAAAATGGCATTGAAATATGCTGATAATAACGGCAAGCAGACTTTGCTTCTGACATGTAATAACAGTCCTTGCGGAGTTGCAAATTATTCACATCAAACGCCTAAATTCAGGCTTAATTATATAAGCACCTGGCCTGTGAATGTGGCGCAGAAAGTTCCTTATGCCGGTAAAGTACTTTTTATGGAATTATTCAGGCAATTTTTGGATAAAGATTGTTATTCAATGGAATTATCAGCATTAAAATATGCTCCTTTTAATGCGATATGCAAATATCTCTCTTTAGGTTTTATACCGTGCGGCGGCGATAATTACCAGGAGATTATGCGGGCCAATAAAAAAAATATAAGCAACTCTCTGAATAATTTGAAACAAAATATAAATTTTATACCGATAAATCACGGACAGGAAATTAATCTGACCGAGCATTTAAATATTATTTTATAACAAATTATTTTTTCTTATCAGCCAGTTCGCTGTCCATTCTGAGAAATACGGGCTTGATATTTTCTTTGTCAATTAAATGACCGCTTGTTAAATATTCACAGGTTATATCATCAAGCTTAGTCTTAATATCATAGCCGAGCTGGTCTGCCATTGCCTGAGCTATATTCGGACAAAACGGATATATTAGTGAGGCAATAACTGTCATTACCTGAAGGACATTTGTTAAAACTATGCCGCATTTTTCGGTTTGTCCTTCTTTAGCAAGAGTCCATGGCGCATTATCAGTAACGTATTTGTTTACAAAATCCACCAGCTCCATAATTTTCATGGAAGCTTCCTGTACTTCAAAATAATCAAAATGATGTTTGACGGATTTTACGGTCTCCAGAGCATTGTTTTTTAGTTCATTTTTACCGAGAAATTCGGGTCTAATATTTCCGTCAAAATATTTAACCAGCATTGAGAGTGTTCTGTTCAAAAGATTTCCCATGGAATTTGCAAGATGTGCATTAACTTTTTCTTTGAAATCTTCATCTGAATAGTTTCCGTCTTTTCCGCAGGGTGCGGCGGAAGCCATGTAATATCTGAAAGGATCGGGTATATTAAGATTAAAAGCTTCTAATACAGCCGTAGGTGATATTACATTACCTAAAGATTTTGACATTTTTGTCTGATCTATTGTAATCCAGCCGTGAGCAAGAATATGTTTTGGCAGCGGTAAATCAAGCGCCAGAAGAATGGCAGGCCAGTATATACTATGGAATTTTAAAATATCTTTTCCTATAATCTGAACATCCGCAGGCCACAGGTTATTAAATTTTTCGCTGCTTTTTTCGGTATCATATCCGAGAGCGGTTATATAGTTTGAAAGTGCATCTATCCAAACATAAATAACCTGCGAATCATCCCCTAAAACCGGAATCCCCCAGCTTACATTTGATTTTGCACGCGAAACGGATATGTCTTCGATATTTTCAAGCTGATTTAAGACTTCATTTGCGCGGAATGAAGGAACTATAAAGTCCGGATTGGTTTTAATATGCTTAATTATAGCGTCTTTATATTTTGTAAGTTTGAAAAAATAGTTTTCCTCTTCAACAACTTCCGGTTTTTTCATATGGTCAGGGCAAAGACCGTCTTCCGTCAGGTCTTTTTCACTCAAAAAGGCTTCGCATCCGGAGCAATATAACCCTTTGTAGGAGTGTTTATAGATGTCTCCCTTGTCTGTCAATTTCTTGAAAATCTTTTGTACAATTTTTGTGTGCTGTTCGTCTGTTGTTCTGATGAATTGAGAATAATCAACGTTAAGAGCTTTCCAGGCATCTTTAAACTTTTGGGCGTTGGTATCACAAAATTCCTTTGGTGAAATACCTTTTTCCGCCGATGTTTTTTGGATTTTGATACCGTGTTCATCAGTCCCTGTTAAAAAATATGTATTTTCACATCTTTGTGTAAAATGTCTGTATATTACATCGGTTAATATTTTCTCATAGGCATGTCCGATATGCGGAGCTCCGTTTACATAATCAATTGCTGTTGTTGTATAAAATTTTGTCATAGTCTTGTATATCCTCTTCCATATTATATTCAGATTATAACATAAAGTTTCGACAACAAAATGCCCTGCAAAATCTCAAAATTTCTTTACACTTATTAATAATTTGAAAAGATTTTTGGCTTAGGTTATTATTATATTGAATAATTGTGCGTGGGGAGACATGGAAAATAATTATTTTGCACTTTTAGCTACTGATGTGAAGAAACTGTGGAGCGGTTTGGACGGGAACCAAAAGCTCGGCATGCTTGCGTTGATTGTTGTCACAATCGTTGCGGCGACGTTTTTTCTTTCAAAAGCAATGGAGCCCGATTGGGTGGTTTTATACACGGACTTAAATGAAGTTAATGCAACAAGTATCGTCGAAGGGATGAAGAAAAACGGATACAGATATAAAGTCTCCGAAGATCATCAGACAATTTTGGTGCCTTCTAATGTCAGAGACGAAATGCGTATATTTGTTGCGGAAAATGACTTAATTAAAAATGCGGATACCGGATTTGAGCTGCTTGATGATATGCAGCTCGGTTCTACCGATTTTAAAAACAAGCTGACAAGACAGAGAATTTTTCAGGGTGAGCTTACACGTTCTATTGAAAAAATTCAGGGTATCAGATATGCCAGAGTTCAGCTTGCCGAACCGGAACGCTCAATTTTTGAAGATAATGATGAAAAACCTTCGGCATCGGTAGTGCTTGTATTAGAGCCGGGTTATAAAATTAAGAGTGCACAGGTTAAGGCAATAAAAAATCTTGTTGCATATGCAGTGCCGCGTCTGTCACCGGAGCAGGTGTTTATTACCGATCAGAACGGAAACAGTCTTTCTGACGAAACTTCAAAAAGTTCGACCGATATGGAGAGCTTTAAAACAAATCTTGAAAAAGATACTGCCAAAAAGGTTTCCGATGTTTTGGAAAAAATTGTCGGCAAGGGAAATGTATCGGTTCAGGTTAATGCGGATATAGATTTTAATTCCGCAAAATCAACCATCGAAAGTTATATTCCCGTTAATGATAAAGGCGAGGGTGTTGTGACTAGTTCACAGACTGAAGTTGAAACTTATGAAAATCCGAATAATGTACCGGAGCCTAATAATGTTAACCGTAGAAATCTTAATTATTCAAAACAAAAGACTGCGATTAACTACAGCGTATCAAAAGAGGTGAAGCAGGTTGTATATGCTCCCGGAACGGTTAAGAGACTTTCGATTGCCGTTGCCGTTAACAAAATTCTGACCGAGTCCGAGAAGGAAGAACTTAAAAATCTTGTTCTTTCCGCATCCGGTGTAGATTATTCAAGAGGAGATGTAATTTCAATTTCCGGACTTCAATTTGAGGGTGCGACAATTGATAAAAAGGCTCAGGAAGATTTTACCAAGCAGTATCAGCAGGAACAAATGTTCTATTTTATAACATCTTCCGTTATTCCGCTGATTATAGTATTTGTTCTCGGTTGTTTTGCGTTGTATATTCTGAAGAATTTTATATCCAAAATGCCTTCGGCAAGACGCCAGGAACGCAAAATGCAGGAAGAGATTGTTGAAAGGCCTATGGAAGAGGTTGAACCCGAAGAGGATTTACCTAAAATAGAAATTAATAAGAAGGAGATAAAGTCCCAGAAGGACCAGAATATTAATGAATTAAATGAAGCAGTTATGGCATCGCCGGAAGAAGCGGCAAAATTGTTAACATCATTTATAAGAGATTAATCGGAAAGGTTGGGAAGAATAAATTATTAAACTTCCAAATATGACACTATGGGTATAGAAGAAATAAAAAAAGCAAAAGAAGAAGCCAAAAAGACAATAACGCGTCCGAGCCAGAAGGTTGCGGCACTTCTTATTGCGTTAGGGCCTACGACTGCTTCCGAAATTCTAAAGAATATAAAAGATGAAGATCTTCTTGAGCAGATTACGCTCGACATTGCTAATCTCGGTAAAATATCGGATGAGGATCTCAATGATGTTTTATTGGAATTTAAAACCGTCTTTCAGGCAAAAAATTATATTGCACAGGGCGGTGTAAGTTATGCTAAACAGCTTTTATCACAAACATACGGTGAGCAGGAAGCGGCTAAACTTCTGGAAAAAGTTAACTCTATGGTTAACACGAATCCGTTCTACTTTCTGAACGAAGCCGATCCTTCTCAGCTTGCAAATACATTTGCTTCGGAAAATCCGCAGCTTCTGGCGCTGATTCTTGCATACCTCAGACCGGAACTTTCCGCACAGGTCCTTGCGTTTTTACCGCCTGATGTTCAGGCTGTGGTATCAATGAGAATTGCGGATATGACTCCGACAAACCCTGAAATTTTGTCTACCATTGAAGATATTGTAGAACGTAAATTTTCCGCGTTGTTGGTTCAGGATTTCTCAAATGCGGGCGGTGTTGAATCTCTGGCTAATATTCTTAACTGTTGTGACAGAGGTACCGAAAAGAATATTATGGAATGGCTTGATATTGAAAATCAAAAAATGGCTCAGGAAGTTCGTGACCTGATGTTCGTATTTGAAGATATTATTATACTTGATGACAGAGCTATTCAGAGACTGCTTAGAGAAATTGATACAAAACAACTTGCTATGGCTCTTAAAGGTACTAAAGACGAAATTAAAGAAAAAATATTCAAAAATATGTCCGAAAGAGCGAAACAAATGCTTGTCGATGATATGGAATACCTTGGTCCCGTACGTGCGAAGGAAGTTCAGGAAGCTCAAACGGGTATTGTTAATTCTATCAGAAATCTTGAAGCATCGGGTGAAATTACAATTACACGTGCAAGTATTGAGGATGAATTAGTTGAGTAGTAACAGAATTAAAGGTCAGGAAATTCAAATGGGCGACAGTTTTGTTCTGCCAATAGAACAGACGCGTGTGACCAAACAGCAGGCTAAAGTGCAAAAAATCCTTGAAGAAACCGATGCACAGGCAAAGCAAATTATTGCAGGTGCGGAGAACAAGTCTCAGGTCATTATACAAACGGCCAATACAGAAGCTGAAAGAATAATTGAAGAAGCTCAAAAGAAAGCCCAAAAAGAATATGATACAATAAAAAATCAAGCTTATGACGAAGGGTTTAAGAAGGGCGAACAGGACGGATTATATAAATTTCAAAATGATGCCAGAGAGGGCATCAATTCCCTGGAAACTCTTGCAAGCAGTTCTTTTGATTTGAAAAAAAATATAATAGATTCTGCCTCCCGTGATATTGTAGAGCTTGTGAGCGCTATTGCGGATAAAGTTTGTCACCAAAAATTCAATGAAGAAGTTTTGTATCAAATTACGCTGGATGCGATTAAACAATTAAATGACAAAGAACAGATAACTGTTATTGTTAATCCGAAACTTGTAGAAAATATTAATAATCTTGCCCCCGAATTTAAAAATCAAATTCCGAAGCTTCAATCATTAAAGATTTTGGAGGATAATTCGCTTTCACCCGATGGTGTAATTGTGGAAACCCTTAATACAAGATTAGATTCACGGATATCATCGCAGATTGCGGAAATTACACAAAATATGTTAACGGGTGCGGATAATGAGTTGGGACAAGAGTAAGTATTTAGATATAATAAAAAATACCCGAACCATAAGAGATATCGGAAAAATTACCGAGATTATCGGGCTTACTATTGAATCTGACGGGCCAAAGTCTTCAATAGGTGATTTGTGTTACATATATAACAATTATAATGACACTCCTACAATGGCGGAAGTTGTCGGATTTAAAAGCGACAAAATTCTTTTAATGCCTCTGGCTTCTCCTGACGGTATTCATCCGGGTGCGCTTGTCGTTAATACGGGAAGTGCGATGAAAATAGGTGTCGGGAACCAGCTTATAGGCAGGGTATTAAATGGCTTGGGACAACCTATTGATACTCTGGGCGAAATAAGTTTTTCCGAATATCGTTCGACTGTTGCAGATGTTATTAATCCGCTGAAACGAAAACGCATTTCAGAGGCTCTGTCATTAGGAATTAAATCTATTGACGGTTTTATAACTGTAGGTAAAGGCCAGAGAATGGGTGTTTTTGCCGGCTCAGGTGTCGGAAAGAGCACTACAATAGGTATGATGGCAAAAAATACAACCGCAGATTTGAACGTAATAGCACTTATCGGGGAACGCGGACGTGAGGTTAAAGAGTTTATTGAAGAAATCCTCGGGCCGGAGGGTATGAAACGCTCTATCGTAATTGCGGCTACTTCAGATCAGCCTTCGCTTGTAAAAATCAAGGCAGCTTTTGTTGCGACATCCATTGCGGAGTATTTTAGAGATAAAGGAATGGATGTCTTGTTCATGCTGGACTCCATAACCCGTATTGCCATGGCTCAAAGAGAAGTCGGGCTTGCAATCGGTGAGCCTCCTGCAACGAGAGGCTATACTCCTTCTGTATTTGCTCTTATGCCCAAACTTATGGAAAGAGCCGGGACAAATGAATTTGGAACTATTACAGGGCTTTATACCGTTCTTGTTGAGGGTGATGATTTTAATGAACCGATTTCCGATACGGCAAGAAGTATATTAGACGGTCACATTGTTTTATCAAGAGATTTGGCGCATAAGAATCATTATCCCGCAGTTGATGTTTTGCAGTCATTAAGCAGAGTTATGGGAGATGTGACAACGAAAGAACACAGAAATGCGGCAGGGATTTTAAGAAATCTTCTTGCCGTACATAAAAAGAATGAGGATTTGATTAATATCGGAGCTTATGTTAAAGGTTCTGATGCGTCTTGTGATAAAGCTATTATGATGATGGATGATATTAATAAATTTTTGTTACAATCAACTGATGAAAAAATTGAATACGAAGAGACCGTAAATCAGCTTATACAGCTTGCGCAGCTGGCAGGCGGAAGATAATTTGTTTACATTATTTAACAATAAGGCAATTTCTCTGTATAAAATGTTTTTATATAAATATAGGGAAATATTTTATAAGGGAAATTTATTATGGCAGTCGGAGCAAGAGATTACATTGACAAATTGTTAGTTAAAAAGTATGCGGATGAGCAGGTTGATAACCATGATGCAATGGAATCAATGATTGATCCGAATAAAATGCTTGAAGCAATGAATGATGTTGCAAACATTAAAAGAAATATGTTTATGATGTCAGCAAAACTCTCGGCAGTTTGTTACGGAGTTAACGCAAAAGCAAGATATCAGAAAAGAGAAGTTTCATAAATCTCTAGATATTTTTGTCTACCACGACTTTATGCAATCCTTTCGGATGGTCAACATTGCGTTTCAACTTTAATGCTGTTTCAAATGCAAGCTGCTGGCATATTACTACATTTGCAAACATTTGCTGAATTTCATTTTCGCATTCTATATTAATATTAAAATCCGGTTTTAGTTCGGCTGATGAAGGACCTATTATAACCAGTTTCGGACTGTAATCCGTTTTAATTTTACAAAGATTTGAAATTGAGCGTTTTGAAATTTTATCAACGGATATGTATATTAAAAGCCCTTTGTTATTGAATACGGCAACATGTCCGTGCATAAATTCGCCTAAAATTGCTGCACTTATATTTTTATATGAGGTTTCTTTTATCTTCAGCGCGGCTTCTTTAGCAAGAGAATAAGATATTCCATCTGCCGTTATGACAATAAGATTTTCTTTTGATAAAACTTTTGCCAGTTCTTTTATTTCTTTCCGCTTTGCCAGAG
The DNA here is from genome assembly GCA_944322555.1 of Candidatus Gastranaerophilales bacterium. Classification (GTDB taxonomy): domain Bacteria; phylum Cyanobacteriota; class Vampirovibrionia; order Gastranaerophilales; family Gastranaerophilaceae; genus CAG-196. The sequence goes on from CALUPJ010000111.1 coordinate 23,492, forward strand.
CCTTTTCAATAATTCCGGGCAGGCTGAATAATGATTTTTTGTACATATTTGTAGCTTCTCTGCCGTGAATATTTTCTACCAATTTCAATGAAATCAATATTAAACAGAGCATTTGTGAAGTGAAAGATTTTGTTGCGGCTATTCCGTGTTCAGTTCCTGCATAGCAGGCGACTTTATAATCACATTTCTGCCAGATGGTGGAGTTTTCATTGTTTGTGATACAAAGAGAGGGAAGTGAAGAAAGAGTTTTAACTTTTTCAACCGATTTCAGGGTATCACTGGTTTCACCGGATTGCGTAATGAAAATATACAGTGTATTTTCATCATGCGGAATAACATTTTTTAATAAAAATTCGCTTGAATATATGGCTCTGGATTCAATTTTAGAAATCTTTTCGAGCAAATCAACCGCAAATCTTGCGCAATGATATGAAGAACCGCTCGCAACCAGAACAATTTTAGTTGTATTCTGCGGTAAATCAATTTTTATTTCGCCTGTTTCAGGGTTAATATATTTCATCAAAATATAGGGAATAATTTTCGCCTGTTCGGCAATTTCCGATTCCATATATGTCTTAACGGATTTTTTAAACATAGCTCTCCTGAATATATTTTTATTTTAACATACGGGAGATGAAGATGCCATACATACAATTTCATTTATACCGTATTTTTTTAATGTATTAATCATTTCTTCAAAAGTAGCACCTGTTGTACAAATGTCGTCAAGAATTAATATTGGTTTATTTAAATTTTTTGAAATATCAACTTCAAATGCTCCCGATAGATTTTCGATACGGGCTTTTCGCGAAAGTTTATATTGAGGTTTTGTATCTTTTATTCTTGTAATTAAATCAAAATTTGGTATCATTCCTGACATTTTACAGAACTCATATGCTACAAGTTCCATATGATTGTATTTCCGTTTTTTAATTCTGTTTTTATGCAAGGGGACGGGAATAACTTGAAATTCGCAATTATCTTTTACATTTATCCAATACTCGTACATAAATTTTGCAAGATAATGAGCAAGTTCTTTTTGTCTGTGATATTTAAGGCCTCGTATAAGTTTTTGCAGGTTCTTATCATATGTACCGCAGGTGTAAATATCTATTCCGTTTATTATTCTGTTAGGGCGAAAATCTGAAAAAGCCAGTTCGTTATAACACTTCGGACACATTTTAAGCGAATATTTGGAGGATTGGCAGAAGTAGCATTTCTTACGATAAATTAAATCTAAAAATGATTCCAGAAAATTTTTCATAAAGTTATTATAACATATTTGATGCCAAACTCTTGTCAGGTTTATCGGCCAAAATGTATGTTCCTTTATTTAGCTGAAAATTGTTACTTTTTATTTACAACTTTTTGAAAATAGTTTAATATTAACATGGGGTTTTTTTATAGTTGGAGAGAGGTAAATGAAATTTAATATAACAAGAAAACAAGCAGGCATTGGTATTTTACTGATTATAATTGTGCCTATTATATATAATAAAATTTCCGGTCAAATAACCGGTTTTATTCAAAGACAGGCAATGCTTATGCCTAAAGAGGTTGTGGTTGACAATCCGCATACTGAAAAAGTTAATATCTCGGCTGAAGCAACAGGGAGGGTAGAAGCTAAATATTCGGTTGACGTTGTTGCAAGGGTTCCGGGGTTTTTAATTAAAAAATATTTTAAAGAAGGCGATTTTGTAAAGAAAGGTCAATTAATTTTTAAAATAGATCCCAGGGAATACCAGATTGAGGTTAATAATTCACTCGCAAATGTTAATCAATACAGTGCACTGTTAAAAAATGCACAACAAGAATTAAACAGGGCAAATGCATTGATAAAAGAAGATTTAATAAGCCGCTCCGATGTGGATCAGAGTCTTGCTACGAGAAATCAAAACAAAGCTCTTTTGGATGCCGCAAAGCAGCAATATGAACTGGCCAAAGTAAATTTAAGCTACACCGATATAAAATCTCCTATCGACGGACGTATAGGTAAAGTTCAGATTACTGAGGGTAATTATGTCACTGCAACTTCGGGTTCTCTTGTAAATATATCCAGTACAAATCCGGTGTATCTGGCTTTTAGTCTGAAAGGAGATGATTTTGTCCGGCTTTTGCAAGCCAGCAATAATTTTAATGATGTAGAAGTCAAGGTTCAGTTTGACAGCGGAGAATGGTATGATGAAACAGGTGTTATTGATTTTGTAGACAATAAAATTGATAAAGACTCGGGGACGATAAGCTTGCGTGCTGTTTTTGACAATTCAAAAGGCTGGCTGGTTCCGGGCAATTACATGAAAGTTAAACTGACTGCACCGAAAATAGTTGATTATATGGTAGTTCCGCAATCCTGTACAAAAGGCGATCCGATGAGCGGTTATTATGTATGGACTGTTAAAGATAATAAGGCCGTTCGTAAAGACATTGAAGTTTCAAACAGCGTAAACAATAACTGGATAGTAGAAAGCGGCTTGAACTTTAGTGATGTGGTCGTTGTTGCGGGGATACAAAATGTTTCCGCAGAAGGTCAAAAGCTGAAAATTATTGATAATGAAGATTACGTTAAAAATCTGAATGCGGGTAAATAGGATATATAATGAAAAAGATTTTTGATAAAGAAAAATTATACTTTTTTATAAGAAAGCCGAGATTTGCACTGGTAATATCAGTATGTATAGTCATTATGGGTTTAATTTCAATGGCGACATTGAAACAGGAAAACTATCCCGACGTTACGCCGCCTCAGGTAAGAGTGTCCGCATCATATACGGGGGCGAATGCCGAGGTTATTGAATCATCAATTGCTACGGTTTTGGAAAATAAGCTGAACGGTGTAGAAAATCTTTCTTATATGACATCCACTTCTTATGACGGTTCGTATTCATTAACAATGTATTTTAAAGTCGGAACGGACAAAAACGTAAACCTGATGAACGTACAAAACAGAATACAGCAGGTATTATCACAACTGCCTGAAGAAGTTCAAAGAACGGGTGTAACTGCTTTGAGCAGAACATCAGGCTCGGGAGCATTGATATTAAATATTATGCCGCTTACGGATAATTGGACACAGCTTAATATGACGAATTACGGTTCAATTTATATTAAAGATGAACTGAAACGTGTTGAAGGAGTTGCTGACATTGATGTATACGGTTCGGGTGACTATTCTATGCGAATTTGGCTTGATCCGCAAAAAATGGCCGGACTTAATATTTCCACAACAGAAGTTAAAAATGCCGTTATAAGTCAAAATACACAGGTAACCGCAGGTTCTCTGGGTGCTCTGCCTACGGATGATGAGCAGGCATTGCAGCTTACATTAAAGTCAAAAGGAAGATTATCCGATGTAGAAGAGTTTGAAAATATAATAATCCGCTCAAATATGGACGGAAGTAAAGTAAGGTTGAAAGATATTGCCCGTGTTGAACTCGGTGCAGTTTCATACTCAAACTTAGGTACCGTAAACGGTAAGCCTGCCGCTCTGATTATGGTTTCGCAGTTATCTGACGCAAACATTTTGAATCTGTCAAAAGCAGTAAAGCAAAAAATCCAGGAAATAAATTCAAGGCTGGATAACGGGCTTAAAATTCAGATTATAAAAGATGATTCCGATTATATCCATGAATCAATGAAGGAAGTTGAATTTACAATTCTGCTTACTGCCGTAATAGTTATAATAATTATTTTCCTTTTTCTTGGCGATGCTATGGCAACATTGGTTCCGTGTGTTACAATTCCTGTTTCATTGATAGGGACTTTTATTGCACTAAAAGCCCTGAATATGAGTATTAACCTGTTGTCACTGTTTGCTCTGGTTCTTGCGGTCGGTGTTGTAGTAGATGATGCAATTGTTGTTATAGAAAACGTAAAACGCCATCTTGAGGAAGGTAAAACGGCAGTTATTGCGACACAGCTTACAATGGAAGAAGTGGGTTCTTCTCTGGTTGCAATGGCTATGGTATTAATGGCTGTATTTGTACCTATTATATTTATGGGCGGAATGACGGGAGTTATGTATAAACAGTTTGCCGTTTGTATTGCCGTATCCATTGCCATTTCGGCAATATGTGCTCTGACGCTTTCACCAGCAATGTGCTCACACTTTCTCGGAAAACATGAACATAAGGCGGGAAAATTAGATAAACTGCCGTTTTATGATGAAATTAACGGTCTGTTTGAAACAATTAAATACAGAACATCTATAATAATAGAAGATTTTAACAAATTTTTTGCTAAAGCTGAAGATATTTATATTGAATACGAAAACAAATTTGTACATGATAAAAAATCTGCAATAGTGCTTTATTTATCACTCGTAGTACTTACGCTTGCCTGCTTTAAAATAATACCTACAGGTTTTATCCCTGATGAAGACCAGGGTGTATTGCTTGCAAGTATAACGCTTCCTGATGGAGCTTCGCTCTCAAGAACAGAAGAGGTCGGAATGAGGCTTATAGAACAGGTTAGAAATCTTGAGGGAGTAGATGAAGAGAGATTGATGCTTTTCGGCGGAAATGGGGCTACTAATACTGCTACGGCTATTATATCTCTTGACGATTATGCGGACAGAAAAGTTGCAGGTTTTAACTGGATAAAAAGAAAGCTGACCGGACGCCCGACAAACCTTTCTCACACGGCAATACTTAACAGAATAAGAGCAATTGCATCCAATACAAAAGAAGCTTCAATTGTTGTATTCTCTCCGCCTGCTATCAGCGGTATGAGTATGCTCGGCGGATTTGAGTTTCAAATGCTTTCAAAAGGCGAATATACTCCGCAGGAACTTGAAACGTGGGCAAACAAACTTATACAAGCCGCAAATCAGAATCCGGCCCTTTCAAGTGTTTATACTAACTTTCAGGCAAATGTTCCGCAGTATACCGTTGAAATTGATTATGAGAAGGCTTTGGCACAAAGTATTGATTTGCAGGAACTTTATTCTACACTCGCCTCAATGCTCGGAACTTATTATATTAATGATTTTAATAAGTATGACAGAGTGTTTAAAGTTCAAATGCAGGCAGAAAGTCAATTTAGGAATACGGCAACAGATTTGTCGGGAATATACGTAAAAAATACAAATGGTGTAATGGTTCCGATACTTTCCGTAATAAAACTTAAACAAACTATCGGTACGGCATCTATTTCGAGATACAACCTGTATAAGTCGGTGCAAATTCAGGGGCAGGAAGCGGCAGGCAAAAGTTCGGGAGACGCTATGAAAGCTATGGAAAGCGTAGCAAGACAAGTACTGCCTTCCGATATAGGTTATGACTGGTCAGGAACTTCCGCTCAGGAGAGAGAAGCCTCCGGTCAGACTGCAATTATTGTTGCAATGGCATTAATATTTGTGTATCTGTTTCTTGTTGCCCTATACGAAAGCTTTACAATTCCGATTGCGGTACTTTTAATTTCGCCGATTGCGGCACTCGGAGCCTTGATTTTCCAAATGATGATTAACCAATCCTTTGACATATATTCACAGGTTGGTATGATTACGTTAATCGGACTTGCAGCAAAACAATCCATTTTAATTGTTGAGTTTGCAAAGGAAGAACACGAAAAACACGGACTTCCTGTTAAAGAAGCTGCTGTTAAAGCGGCTAAATTGAGATTCAGAGCTATTATGATGACCGAACTTGCATTTGTTCTCGGAGTTATGCCGATGCTTTTTGCAGTCGGGGCCGGTGCAAATTCAAGAATCTCCGTCGGTTCAACAGTTTTTGGCGGTATGATAGCGGCTGCAACAATTGGTGCGGTTCTCACTCCCGCTTTTTATGTAATTATTCAGGAATTTGTCGATAAATTTCCAAAACAAGACATAACCGAAAAAGATTTGGAGATTGAAGAAAAATGAAAAAGTTAAAAAGGTTTATAAATACATTTTTAATCTGTTCGCTAATATCACTCTGCGGGACCTATACCGCGGCTAAGGAAAAGGGGGAAGTCCCGTTGAATTATATTGCGAAAAAAGATGAACAGGTTCATATTGTTAAACCGGAAAAGAAAAAGAAAATAAATCTCAGACGCCAGAGAAAGCAAAATATCGAAAATGCCAAAACAAAGGTCGAAACTTCCAAAGAAGCAGAAGGAATGTATGAAACAAAATTCCCTACAATTAACAGTAAAATAGAATATGCTGATATGAACGGAGAAGTAACTCTTAGTGATTGTATAAAACTTGCAATTACGCATCATCCCGCAATCATGTCTGCTATAAGTAATGCTGAAATTTATAAATCAAGAGTCGGGCAGGCCTGGTCAAACTACTTTCCTACAATAAATGCCGGAGTTAATTATTCAAGAAATGATATGTTCATGACAATGTCCAGTGCATATATGAGAATGATGAGTCAGAAATATAATATGTATTATATGCCTCAAATTTCGGCGGATTTGCTTTTATTTGATTTTGGTAAAACCAAATCAATGGCAGACTATGCAAAGAGAAGTTATGAAGCTTCAAGATATGATGCCGAAACCAGTATTGAACTTGTTATATATAACGTGAAAGTTGCATACTATAACCTCGTTTTTGCTAAAATTCAGAAAACAGTCTACGAAGATACCGTAAAAGACTTTGAATTACAGTTAAAACAGGCAAGGGCACAATATGAAATAGGAAGAAAGGCTAAAATTGACGTTACAACAGCGGAATATAACCTGGGTAATGCAAAAGTAAATCTTATTAAGGCAAAAAATACAATGGAACTTGCAGCGGCAGAGCTTGCGAATGCCGTCGGTATTCCTGAATTGGAAAATGTTATTTTAAAAGATGAATTGAACAGCAAAAAATACGATGTAAATTTTAAAGACTTGCTTGCTACGGCTGAAGCTTCCCGCCCTGCATTGCTTTCTGCCAAAAAACAAATGGATGCGGCAGAAATGAATGTCAGAAGTGCAAAAAGAGCGTTTACGCCGGATATTAGTGCTTTCGGCTCCTATAGTCAGGGGGGACGTCAAATCGATGCGGATTACGGATATCAGGTAGGTGTTCAACTAAACTATACGGCATTAAATCTTATGCTTTTGAAAAAACAAGTTGATGAAATGACTGCTGCTTATAAAAAGGCGGTTGCGGATTACGAACAGCAAAGGCAAAATGTTTATCTTGAAGTAAAGAGTGCATATATAAGCCTCTTGAATTCCCACGACAGTTTAGGGGTTTCGAAGTTGGCTCTTCAGCAGGCAAAAGAACGCCAATATCAGGCTTTTAGACGGTATCAGGTCGGATTGGGAGATGCAATAGAATTTAAGGATGCGGAAAATTCATACTTGAATGCTCAGCTTGATTATTATTCAAATCTCCTAAACTACAATATCAATGCGGCTGAAATTGAGCGTGTAATCGGTGCACCAATAAAAGAATCTGATATAGATTTATAAGAATAGGAACAATACTTGCACTGTGTAATATACGATTATATTTACTGCTCTTGAAAATTGATACTGTTATTGTATAATTATCAAAAAGGAGTGTGTATGAAAATATTATCGACCAATTTAGCAGCTACTTCTGTTAAATCTTCTTATCTTTCCGGAACAAATTTTAAAGGGTTGTGGGGCCATCAAAATGTATCGTGTGTAACCAATGATTGCGGCTATGTTTATTCATCGGTACGTAATTATTATCCGTTTAAAGATGAAATTGTAAAAGAATTTCCGCAAATGCAAAAACATGCTGCGGATTGGACAAATGCCGGAACGGATATTCGTGAATTTTATAGTATTGATGTTCATACGCCGTTATCTTTTTCAGCAGAAGAATATAAAATTTATAAAAATTTTGAAAAAGATAGAAAAGCATCGGGAGTTCTTGTAGAGGCTGTGGAAAAAGAACTTATAAACAGGGATTTGTTAAAATATTTAAATGCTGACGGGTTAGAAAAATTTAAAGCAACTCAAAAAAAGTTATTAGTACAAAAAAGACCGACTTTTGATATTAGCGATTGTTTTAAAAAATTCTTTCGAATGTTCAAAATTTTGAAATAATTCAATTTTAGCAATCAAATTACAGTTTTCCATTTATCAATTAGTTTTGCTAAATTATAACGGGCATTTGCAGGACTTGTGGAAGGCAATTTATAACAAATATAGCTTTCCAATATGTCGGGAAAGTATTTTTTGAAAGCCGAATATGCCTTGTTGCCGTTTAAATATATTCTTTTGATATTAGGATATTTCAATAAAAGTTTTCTTATGTCGTTCGGAATTTCGTTTAATATGTTGGAATCAAGGCTTCCCTCACGCTTACAGGTTTTTATTGTATCCCACAGGGCAATCTTATTTTTAAGCAGTGTGTTTAATTTTTCCTGATAAGTTTTTTCGTGAAGTTTCGGAGTTTTACATAAATATGCCATAACTTTCCAAAAACGGTTCTGCGGATGAGCATAATACTGCTGCTCCTCAAGTGATTTTACTCCTGGCATGGAACCCAAAATAAGAATTTCTGAAAGGTTATCTATTGAAGGTTTAAAACTTTTACATTTCGACATAGAAATTTTACTCCAATTGTTTATATGCCTGATTTTACAACAAACAATCCAAATAAAATACCGATTTATAGGCAGCAAAGATTAGAAATGACAAAAATTGTCATATTAAATTCTGCCGGGGTAAAACTTTAACCTGTAAGCTTCATGGTTCAAAGTTTTCGTATTTAAACTTATATAAAATACAAAGCAGCAGATTGTGTCACCTGTACATCCAAAAATTTTATTTATAAGATAAAATCTTACTTATGAATTGGCGCGGCTGCTGTTTCATTTTATTTTACAGAATGCACTGAAAAGATTTTTTCAAAAAATGTGAGCATTTTGTGAGCATAACGTCACCTAACCCTAATAAAAAAATA
>CALUPJ010000112.1 GCA_944322555.1 Candidatus Gastranaerophilales bacterium
AAGGTTATTTCCGAACTTAAAAAGCCTACAAAAGAGCAGCTTAATGAATTAAAAGGACAAGTTAAAAAAAACCGAACGGAGGCATATGAGTATTCGGATGTTGTAAATGAAATAGTCGGGAGTGCAATTTTAAATAATAATTTAGCGGGTCTTACCGATTATGATAAAATTTTGGATTCTATAACAGAAGATGATGTTTATAACGGAATAAAAAAATATTTTGATTTAAATAAGGCTGCAATCACTGTTGTGCATCCCGAAAATACGAATGTATCTTTTAAGGGCAGAAGAGAACCGTTAAATAAGAATAATATATCAAATACAGTGCTTGATAATAACTATTCTTTAGGTTTCTATAATACAAAGAGTGATAATATAAGTTACAATATCCAACTTAGAACCCATGAGCCGTATAATAAGAAAGCCGGTGTTATAGAAGTTTTGAATGAAATATATCGTTTGGGAACTGTAGATACACCGGAAGATGAGTTTAAGAAGTTAAAAGAAAAAAATAATATAAATATAGGTGTATCTGTATCGCCTTTGGGAATTTCCGTATACTCAGACAGTGTATCTAATAACCGTAAGCTTATGTACGAAAAGTCTGCAGAGCTGCTTTATAATCCGGCGATAAATGAAGAAAATCTTGAGTATGCAAAAAACAGAATTCGAGATTATATTAACCGCAAACGTCCGAGTGCATACGACTTATATGCAAATTACGAAGTTCATAATAATCCGTATGAATTTTCCGATGAAGAAGTCTTAAACAGCCTTGATGGTATAACTTTAGATGATGTAAAAGAGTGTCATAAATATTTGACAGATAATTCAAGAGGAATTATTACCGCAAATATTCCGCAAAATAACCCCGGTGTAAAACAGGAAATTGTACAAGCGGGCAGCGGTTTGCACAGAGTTCATCCCAATAAAGTATTCGTTCCTAATTTTTATTCTCCCAATACCGAACCTGTTGTTCTGACACAGGAGAGTAACAGCTCTCAAGCGGACATAATGCAGGTATATAAATTTAAGGTTGATGATACTTTAAAAGAAATAGTACTGGGTAATATAACAAATTCAATTCTGACAAATTCAAGTATAGGTTTGTTTAAGGTTTTGCGTGAGACAGAACATCTGGCATACTCCGTATATTCTGATATAGACAGGCTGGGTGACTGCGGCGAAATCTCCTGTAATATTCTTACGACTACGGATAATAAAGATACCGGAGTAAATTCATATGATAATCTTAAAAAATCAATTGACGGATTTAATCGGCAGATTAATGAATTAAAAATGGGAGCTTTTACTGATGATGATATAGAGAATGCAAAATTGGCCCTGAAAGCACAACTGCTTGATAATGAAGGTACGGATGCAAAATTACAGGATTTATTTTCAGGATTAAATTCCAAGTATGGTATTAATTATATAAATGATTTGTATAATTTGATTGACAGTATTACAAGGGAAGATATAATAACTTTTGCGGAAAAAATATTTAAAAATCCTCCCGTATATTCTATTGTTGCAAGCAAAGATACGCTGGATAACAACAAAGATTTTTTAAAGAAGCTTGAAGCCTAATTTCTGTTATAAAGTTGTTCTCTAAATGTTTTTATTTCAAGAGCTTTTGACTCATAATCATTATCAGTCAGTGAATTAAGATTATTTTGCAAAGATAATAAGACTTCTTTAATATTGGATTTGTTCATTGATATCATATCATTTGCCATTTCAATATTTGAAAGTGCAAGCCTTGTTGTATCTCGAAAACCTGAGGCAGCAAGCTTTTGTGCAAGCTTATTATTCTTAATATTCATGCAGAGAGCCTGTGCAACAACCAGAGGTGCATGTGAAATCAGTGCTGCGGCTTTATCATGTTCTTTCGGTGTTGTGAACAAAATTTCCGCCCCCGTATATTCTATAACGGTTTTTAATTTATTAATATCTTTTTCCGAAGTTCCTTCAAGCGGTGTTACTGGCCATATTGCACCTTTGAAAAGTTCGGCAAAAGAATTGTCCCAGCCGCTTTTTTCTGTTCCTGCCATAGGATGTGACGGAATAAACGTATAGTTATATTTTTTATGTGAGACAAAGTCTTTTAAGCTGCATACATCTGATACAATTGTATCTTTATCAAGAACGGTGTTTAATTTATCCAATATTTCAAGTGTTTTATTCATCGGAGTGCACACAAATATTAACTCACACTCTCGCAGAGTATTATAATCTTCTGTAATACCTGCGCCTGTAATGCTTCTTGATATTCCGATAACTTTATATTTTTCCGATAGTTTTTTAAATATGGAACCGCCGATAAGTCCCAGTCCTACGACACCTATTATCATTTATAAATCCTTATGATTGAAAGTTTTGATTCCTTCCGCATATTCTTTTACAATATCTCCGTTTCCTTCAAGCTGGTATTTGTATATAGTTAAGCCTTCCAATCCGACCGGACCTCTGGCATGGGTTTTATTGGTGGAAATTCCGACTTCTGCTCCGAAACCGTATCTGAAACCGTCTGCAAATCTTGTTGAAACATTGTGATATACTCCGGCGGAATCAACGGCATTCATAAAGATTTTTGCATTGGTTTTGTCCTCCGTTACTATAGAGTCCGTATGACCGGAAGAGTATTCATTAATATGTTCTATAGCTTCTTCCAAAGAATGGACAAACTTATACGCAAGAATTTTATCCGAATATTCTTTATGCCAGCTTTGCGGATTTGCAACAAGTTTAATTTCCGCATTTTTGAGAGTTTCAAGAAGTTCATCCGCATATTCGAAATCTTTATGAATTAATAAAGTCTCAACGGAATTGCAGGCACTCGGATATTGTGTTTTTGAATCAATAACAATCCGTTTTGCTTTGTTTAAATCTGCGGATTTATCAATAAAAATATGACAAATTCCGTCTGCATGTCCTAATACAGGGATTTTGGTATTTTCTTTTATAAATTTGACCAGACTGTTTCCGCCTCTCGGAATAATTAAATCAATGTATTTGTCCAAAGATAACATATTTGCAACATCTTCACGAGTGAAAACCTGTGTCAAAACATCTTTTGGGAAACCTTCCGTTTTATTGAGAGCTTCTTGTATAACGGACATAATCACAGAATTTGTGTTATGAGATTCTTTGCCGCCCTTGAGGATAACGGCATTTGAAGATTTGATGGCAAGAGCCGAAATCTGCGAAATTACATCAGGACGCGCTTCAAAGATAATTCCTAAAACTCCTATCGGACAGGAAACTTTGGTTAGTATAAGTCCGTCATCAAGTTGTCTTTTTAACAAAACTTTTCCTACAGGGTCCTCAAGACCGGAAATATCAATAATTCCCTGTATCATATCCCGCATTTTATTTTCATCAAGTTTTAAACGGTTATATGTTGATTTTGTTAATTCTCCGTTTTCAACGAGCACAACAGCCTCATCCAGGTCTTTTTTATTGGCTTCAAAAATCTTATCCTGATTGTTTTTTATATATTCCGCAATATTTAATAAAGCTTTGTCTTTAAGTCCGGCAGATAGTGTGGCAATTTTTTTTGATGCATTTTTAGCTTTTTGGGCAATTTCGATAAATTTATTTTCTTCCATTTCTATAAACCTCGCAGCGTTTGCAATATTGTAAACGCCTAAAATTAATCATTCCTGCAAATTTTTTTCTCATAAGCTGTTCTTGCAGAGTTTGCGCCGGTTTTTCTTCCATAATATTCGGTTGCTTAACTATAAACCCTGATAAATCCATAAAGGGTACAACATTTCTGTAATCCATAAACGGATTTCGTTTAAAAAAATCGCTCATAACCTCTCCTTAGTATGATAGCTGATAAATTAATTTTATAAAAAAATTTGGCCATAAACAAGATAATGTTAATGAAAATTTACTTTTATAAAGTTGAAAATTTTTTATGTTGCTGATATAGTAATTACGGTTAGGAAATAATTTCCCGCTGAATGAGCGCTTGTAGCCCAGTTGGATAGAGCGTTTGGCTACGAACCAAAAGGTCGGGGGTTCGAATCCCTCCAAGCGCGTTTAATTAAGAGCCTTAAGGCTCTTTTTTTATGCCGGTTGTAGACATATGAGATGTATTAAACCAGACTGTAATAAAGTGAGTGCTTTGCGTATGACAGATGGTGCGATTATTTCGGGCAATCGGCTTGTGTAGCGGATTTTAGGGGTAGGAAATAATCAAACCATGTGTTCTTTTACAGCACCCTGATTGTCTTGATGTACAACAATAAATCTGGAATCTTTTTTCTTATACTCTTCAAGAATATTGTTTGATAAATCCGTTGAACCGTCATCAACGCAAATAATTTCATAATCTCCAAAAGTTTGATTTAATATACTATCCAAACATTCTTGTAAATACTTTTCAACATTATATACAGGTATTATTATTGAAATCTTTATCATTTAATTATTTCTTTCTATAATCGCTGCTGTTTGAACTCCGGTTAAATTCATCTTAGATATTAAATCTTTAGAAATTAAATCTCTAGTATTAACAACCGTTACTTTACCATATTGTGAAAATCTCTCATATATATCACGCCCGTATTTTCTAACATGATCAGACTGACCGTAATATTTCAAACAATCTTCAGGTGTTACAATTGATGCATCCTCAAAGGTATATTCCATTTCAGAATAGTAAGGCGCTGTCAGTATCATTTTGCCATCAGGTTTCAAGACTCGCAATAACTCTTTGAAAAATAATTTTTCATTTTTAATATGCTCAACAACATGATTACTTATAATATAATCAAATGTATTATCTGCAAATTTTAAATTTAATACGTCCATTTTCAAACAATTTTTTACATAAGAATATTTTTCCGGAAATAAATCTATTGATGTATAATCAACATTTTTACTGGAAATAAATAAGTTATATATACTTTTTTCTGGAGCTGTATGCAGAATCTTTATTTTTTTATTTCCATCACTTAAAATATATTTTTGATAAACATAATATAAAAAACGATGCCTTTCTAATGTATCACACTTAGGGCATTTTATATTATAACGTACAGGGTTTCCGAAATTAATAAAAAAATCAAAGTTATCACAGTACGGGCAGTAATATTTTACAGAATATTTTTCATCATAGAGTTGAAAAATATTATCATATAACTTTATTGATGGATATTTTTTTTCAAAATCCAATTTCAGCGATGAATACCTTTTTCTGTTTTCAGAATAAACAGAAAATACAACTATATCAGGATTAATTGTATTCAAGACTTCCGGTGAGATTATTTTATATCCGTACAAATCAGTGTTTTGTTTTTTAATATCTACATCTACTATACCTGTGACATTCTGAAAACTGTAATTTTCTAATACTTCACTTAAAAAATTACTACACCCCCAAAATACTATTTGTTTATCTTTTATATTATTAATGCAATCTGCAAAATAATTTTTTAAATCAATAACCGACATTTACTCTCCTTCTCACAATCATTATATCATAATAATTTATTCCCACTTTATCCCGACAATTGATTTGAATTGGTTTACAAAAGCGTCAAAGGGAATATTCGTTTTGTAATTAGTACGTTTATTCAATACCTTTACCATTTCTGTTTTATTATTTACATTTAATATTGAAAGACAATGCCACTTATCAATTCCCTTGACCTTTTTATTCCCGGTCACGGCAACAAAACTATAATCTTTTGAATCTTTATTTCCCAGCTCCTTCAATAAGGATAACACCTCATCTTTATGCCCTTTTAAATTCAACTTCAAATCACTTTCACCTATACCCAAAGGGGCTTTTCCTGTAAACCATTTAAAAGCATTTGAAGGTTTGTTATATTCACAAGCCCGGTTCTTAATCAAAGGAAACATATACAGCCTTGAAAACAAGGGTTTCATAAAAGGATGCTGTTTTACCATTTTTCTTATTGCAATATTCATCCCTAAGCTTAACTTTGAATTAGAATAATTAAAACTGGAAAGCCCGAATGAGTTGTCAGAATATTCTTTATATAAATCAAAATCAGCCCCCATATAATCTTTCAGCAACGCTTTATATGTTTTATTCTTTCCGTCAATATTCAACGTAATTTTATATGCCGGATCCATTTGGGCATCTTTTTGTATTTTTATACGTTTCTTTAAAATATCTCTTCCTTTTTCTGAGTTCCAAAGAGAATAACGGGTTGCTTCATCAAAACAGTTTGCAATAACCTGTATATCATTCTTCGCGCATATACAAAAATTGAAAGAACTAAACTTAATCCGTTCAATGTCAAGGAGCGGAAATTGTTTAGATAATGCTCCAATAGAGAGTTTCTTCGGACATTTGAAAGACGAAATGGATTACAAAGATTGTAAATCACTAGAAGAAATATGTGACAAAATAGATGAATACATTTATTATTACAATAATGGAAGATATCAATGGGGGTTGAACAAAATGACACCTTGTGAATTTAGGAAATATTTAAATGCGTCCTACTGATTGATTACGTTTTAGAG
>CALUPJ010000113.1 GCA_944322555.1 Candidatus Gastranaerophilales bacterium
AGTTATCAGAATTGAATAATTTATATGATAGTTTATCGACAGCTGCAGATAATATAACGGATAATGAAGAAGCTTTAAAGGCTCATAGAGAAGCAGCAATATCCTATTGTAAGGCTATTGAAGCAAAAGGTTCTACGGTGTTAACAAAAGCTGAAAAAGATACTTTTGGTGAAAATTATGCTGAAAAAATAAATCAACTATATCCTTCAGAAATAGAATCAAAAATGGATATTTTGAAGAGTAAAGTGTTGGAAATTGGTGATGTAAAGACCTTTGAAGTAAATTGGCCCGATATGAATACAGAAGAAATGCAACCCGGAAGTGCAACTTATAGTATTTCTGATGGACTTACGGTAAATAGCTCTACAATAGACCAATTAAGAAGTAAGGGACACGAAGTTAAATTTACGGCTACTGCATCAGGCGGAAGCGTTACTGTGAGTGATTTCGGTGAATTAACAGTAAATGCAGCTAACGAAGGTGTTGTTACGGTAAGTATAAAACTTATAATAGACGGTATTGAAATGGATACTACTTTAACAATGAGTATAAATGTTAGAAAAAATGTCAACATTGCTGAAGATGAAAATACTATACTTAATGGAGAATCATTGAAACACATAATGGAAGTTGGCGGAAATGTCTTTGATTCAGGATTTGTAGGTTATCAAAATGCATATACTACCGGTAGAAGCTTTATCGTAACAACCTTGGAATCTGTCCAAAAGGCATTAGTAAGTAGCGGTTATAATGAACAAAAAACAAAAAGTACTATTAGTATATTAAAAGATTATTATATGAGTATCCTAGATAAAGTCCAAGAATGGAGACCTCTTTCCAGAACTGATTATGGCAGCAAAGGAGAAACAGAAAGAGAATGGACCGGTGGAGACAGATTCGGCTATACCGATGCAACAGGTGAGACAGTATATCTCGATACCAATGTACAATGGAAAGAATATAAAGATAAATCGGATCTTTATGCACATCAGTTAACAAATACTTCCGGCTTTGGTATATCACATTCAAGAAAAGATTCAGATCATTATGCATTCTATTTTAGAACAGATCTCGTATTGAAAATGTTTGAACAAATTTATAGCAGCATCTAATTAGTATAGTAAAATTAAAGCGCAAAGGATATTTGTTTATCCTTTGCGCTTTTTACATCTTATATGTTATAATATAGTTTATGTTAATCAAGAGAGGGTTTGATATGAAAAAAAGAGGGTTTACTTTACAGGAATTATTGATAACAATTGCGATTATAGGTATTGTAGCTGCAATATGTGCACCCGCAATTGTCGGAATTATACCGGATAGAAATAAAGCTACATATGTTAAAGTTTATAATATTCTTGCTAATATGACAGAAGAAATTCTAAACGACCCTTCTCTTTATTGGACAACATATAACAACCAGGGAGAACCCAATTGTGCAGGGATGGCATGTGACAGGGCTCCAACGGTACCTCCGTATAACGGTGATAATGATTTTAGTACTCAATCAAAGTTTCCGATGATATTAAGTACTCATCTCAATTTAGCCGGAGAGGTAGAAAATAGTCCCGGCGATGTTAGTTTTACTACATTAGATGGTGTTCTGTGGCAGTTTAATGTTCGCTTAGGAGTTGATAATAATGTGCCGGGGAACGGTGTATTTTTAACGGATTTGACTATAAATATTGAACCAAACCGAAACAATAACTGCTCCTACAGTGCAGAATGTACTAACCCGAATGAATTTTTATTTGAAATAGATAATGACGGCAGAATTCAAGCTGCAGATGCACTGGGTATAGTGTATTTACAAAATCCTACAGATTTAAATTCTGCCAGAGAGGATAAAGCCTTAGCTGCAGAAGTCATCAGTACTGCTAACTCTGATAGTGATATTGAAGCAATGAATCAGGCTCTCAAAGATATAAAAAGCAAAGCGCTGAGTGCGGACTAGTTCTTTTTCCCAATCTGGTGATATTCAAAACCCAGAGAAGGCAGCGCAAAAGAATTGTATTGATTACGTCCGTCAAATATGACGGGCGTTTTCAACATAGATTTTATTTTCATAAAATCAGGATTTCTGAACTCATTCCATTCCGTGAGCAAAATCAGTGCATCTGCACCTTCTAAAGCCTCATACGAAGATTCGGAATAAATTATTTTGTCTCCGAATATTTTTTTTGCGGATTCAGCTGCTTTCGGATCGTATGCACGGATTTTCGCACCCGATTCAAGGAGCTTATTTATAATGGTTATTGACGGAGCTTCTCGCATATCATTGGTTTTGGGTTTAAATGATAAACCCCATACGGCAAAAGTTTTATCCGAAAGGTTTGTGCCGTACTTTTTCAGTATTTTGTTTACGAATTTTATCCGCTGATTCTTATTTGTTTTATCTGCGGCTTTTAATATTTCACAGCCGGTATTATTTTGTTCGGCGGTTTTTATCAAAGCTTTTATATCTTTTGGAAAACAGCTTCCGCCATAGCCAATTCCCGGATAAAGGAATTTTGTTCCTATTCTTGTATCTGCACACATTCCGAGACGGACAAGGCTTGCGTCTGCACCGACAGCTTCGCATATATTTGCAATCTCGTTTGCAAAAGATATTTTTACAGCAAGAAAAGAATTTGACGCGTATTTTACCATTTCCGCGGAACGTTCATCCATTGTGATTACAGGATGCTGGTTGCGCACAAATGGTGAATACAGGTCAAGCATTATTTTTCTGGCTTTTTCAGAGCGGGTGCCGATTACTACCCTGTCCGGTCTTAAGAAATCTTCAACAGCTGCACCCTGTTTCAAAAATTCCGGGTTAGAAACAACATCAAAAGGAGCGTCTGTGCGTTTGCATATAATCTCGCGCACTTTATCAGCCGTACCGACCGGAACTGTCGATTTGTTAACAATTATTTTGTACTCATCAACTGCGTTGCCGATTGCCCCGGCTGCTTCTAATACATATTCCATAACAACAGAGCCGTCCTCATTCTGTGGAGTTCCGACTGCAATAAAACATATCAGAGAATTTTTTACTGCAAATTCTATGTCAGAGGAAAAGCTCAACCTTCCCTCTTTTACGTTTGTCTTTATTAAATCCTCCAACCCCGGTTCGTATATAGGAATTATGCCTTCTTTGAGTTTCTCTAGTTTCTTAATGTTATTATCAACGCATATCACGTCATTTCCCATTTCCGCAAAACACGTTCCCGCTACCAGTCCCACATATCCCGTACCTATAACACAAACTTTCATCTATATACACTCCCTGAAGTATTCAATAGTTTGTTTAAGCCCGTTTATAATATCTGTTTTCGGTTCCCAGCCGAGGTGTGTTTTAGCAAGCGTTATATCAGGTTGTCTCTGCATCGGATCATCAGCGGGAAGAGGCTTGTAAACAATTTTTGATTTTGATAATGTTAATTCAATTATAAGTTCAGCAAGATTTAATATGGTTCTTTCGGAAGGATTACCCAAATTTACGGGACCTGTAAGAGAGCTGTTCATCATTTTTACAAGCCCTTCCGTTAAATCTTCAACATAGCAGAACGAGCGGGTTTGCGTTCCGTTTCCGTAAATTGTGATATCTTCATTTTTCAAAGCCTGAATAATAAAGTTTGATATTACCCGTCCGTCGTTTATTGCCATATTGGGACCATATGTGTTAAAAATTCTCACTGTTTTGGTATTTACGTTTTCTTGTCTGTGATAATCCGCCATTAAGGTTTCTGCACAGCGTTTTCCTTCGTCATAACAGCTTCTTATTCCGACCGGATTTACATTTCCCCAATAAGATTCAGGCTGCGGGTGAATCTTCGGATCTCCGTAAACTTCACTTGTAGAAGCTTGTAAAATTTTTGCGCCGCAAGCTTTTGCAAGTTCCAGCATATTTATCATCCCGATTACGGCAGTTTTTATTGTTTTAATGGCATTATATTGATAATGCGGCGGGCTTGCGGGACAGGCGAGGTTGTATATTTCATCAACTTCAATCTTATAAGGAGCGGTTATATCGTGCCGGACAAATTCAAAATTCTTATCCGGCATAAGATGACAAATATTTTCAAGAGAGCCTGTAAACAAGTTGTCAAGACAAACGACTTTATTCCCTTCCTTAAGCAGTTCTGTACATAAATGCGAGCCGATAAAACCTGCTCCGCCGGTTACTAAAATTCTCTTCATAAAACGATTTTAACATAAAATTTCAGGTTATGCCGAATTCCGATATTATTAAATTTTGTTAACAAATTCTTTATTCAAATAATTTTTTTGTGTACACTGGTTGTGTATGGAAATGGAGGGAAGTATGCCTAAATTTAATCTTATGTCATATATAATGCCGCCGGAGGATAAAATGTTTTTTCATATGTTCCGTGACAGCGCAGAAATATGTAAGCAAACGGCAAGATTATATGATGATATTATAAGAAACGGTCTCAATGACGATAAAAAAGAAGAGGCTAGAAAATACAAAAAGAAAGGGTCTATTTCACTTAAGCTAATTCTTAAACAGTTGAATAAAAGTTTTATTACTCCTATAGAGAGAGAGGATATTCAATATATAGCCGTAAGATTATATAAAATTAATAAAAGAATTGCAAAAGCCTGTTTGAATTTGGAAGTATACAGATTAAAAGAGTATACGGAAGATATGAAAGAACAGGCTTTAACTTTAGTGAATGCAACGGAAAAACTGGGAGAGATTATCCGAAATCTCAAAAAAGTCAGTGATGTTGAGTTAATAACCAAACTGAATATTGAAATGAAAGTCCTGGAATCTCACGGGGATGACGTACACAGAAAAGCCATGTCCGAGCTTTTTTCCGGCAAATACGATGCTTTGGAGGTTATAAAGCTAAGAGATATATATAAGGAAGTAGAAAAAACTTTGGATACCTGCTATCACATATCGGATGCGGTATTGAGTGTTGCATTGAAACAAAGCTAAGGTGGTTTATGATAACAATATTTTTACTTATAGCAGTAGTCGCAGTAGCACTTACATTTGAATTTATAAACGGGTTTCATGATTGTGCCAACGCTATTGCAACTGTTGTATCAACAAAAGTTCTTTCCCCGAAACAAGCTGTTTTGTTTGGTGCAACTCTTGAATTTATAGGAGCTTTAACCGGAACTCACGTTGCAAAAACAATAGGTGCAGGAATTGTTAATTCAGATATGATAACTTTGACTGTTATATTTTGTGCTTTGCTGGCAGCGGTTCTCTGGAATCTTTTGACTTGGTACCTCGGCCTTCCCTCAAGCTCTTCGCATGCTTTGATAGGCGGACTTCTGGGCGCCACTATAGTAAAAGCAGGGATTAGTGCAGTACATTTTACTACCCTTATTGATAAGGTAATAATACCGATGTTTACTTCTCCTATGCTCGGATTTTGTGCCGGGTTTACTTTAATGCTTTTTTTAATTCGTATTTTATACAGATTTAATCCGCAAAAGGTAAATAAAAAGTTCAGAAGGTTGCAGTTGATTTCTTCCGGCCTTATGGCTCTCAGCCACGGATCAAATGATGCACAAAAAACAATGGGTATAATTACACTGGCGCTGCTTGCGGGAGGTGTATTACATAAATCACCGAACGGAGATTTTGAAATTCCGTTAATCGTAATAATAGTCTGTGCTTTTATGATGGCTGCAGGGACTATGAACGGCGGTTGGAAAATTATTAAAACAATGGGGCATAAAATTATTAAGCTTAAGCCGATACACGGTTTTGCGGCAGAAACTTCCGCCGCAGGGCTTATTTTGACGGCTTCACATTTCGGTATACCGCTGAGCACGACACATGTTATATCAACGGCAATTATGGGTGTCGGTTCAACTTTTCATGCGCATGCCGTAAAATGGAGAATAGTTGGAAATATTGTAACTGCCTGGGTTTTGACAATACCGGCATGTATTATTTTATCTTCAATAATATATTATTTGATTTACAAAATTGTATAAATATGTGTTATTTTTCTTTACAATTTAGCAATTTTTAGCCGGAAGTTGTTTTTTATATAATATGGTTATGAAGGTCGATAGTGTAAATAGTATATATTTTAAACAAAATAGTGCAATTTTAAATTCGCACGATAAGAATGCCGCTTTAAAACCGCAGATTAAAGAACTTACGGCTGTTACTCCGGATTATAATATTAAAATCCCTGCCGGATATAAACAAATCGGGATATATGAACTTGCAAACGGGCTTAAAATGTATAGTTATAAGCTTACAAACGGATACAAAGTTAATATTGTTCCAATGGAAGACTCCCCTGCGGTTGTAAAAAAT
Organism: Candidatus Gastranaerophilales bacterium; assembly: GCA_944322555.1. Taxonomy (GTDB): domain Bacteria; phylum Cyanobacteriota; class Vampirovibrionia; order Gastranaerophilales; family Gastranaerophilaceae; genus CAG-196. Next base: position 6,296 of record CALUPJ010000113.1, read on the forward strand.
TATGTAAATGTCGGTTCCATGAATGAAACTGCAGATATAAAAGGTATCAGTCACTTTTTAGAACATATGGCTTTCAACGGAACAAACGGTGAAAACGGGCATGTTAAACTTGAAGTCGGGGATTCTTTTAAAAAAGTTGAGGAAATGGGCGGCTGGGCAAATGCAAGTACCAGCTATGCCGTAACGGATTACGTAAACTCTACACCGTTGTTCAAAGAAGATGACATTGAAAAGCAAATAAAAATAATTGCAGCAATGACGGAAGATTTAAAACTTTCGGATGAAATGATAGAGAAAGAAAAACCTGCTGTTTGTTCGGAAATAGATATGATTTTGGATGAGCCGCAAACAATTGCTCTTGACCAAACCGTGCGAACTTTATTCGGTATAAAAAATCCTGCGGATGAAATGATTGGCGGCAGCGTAAAACATATAAAAAACCTTACACGAAAAGATATTGTCGATTATTATAACAAATACTATACTCCCGATAATATGAACCTTGTAATAACCGGGGACGTTAAACCTGAAGAAGTTATACAGCTTGTTGCTAAGAATTTTAATTCAACAAAAGTCTCAAAAGGAGGTAAATTTGAAGAAAATCTTGAACCAATAAGTCATACCGTAAGAAAAGACTTTAGGAATAAAAATGCAGTGTCATCCGAAATAGTTCTGGGATTTACAGGGCCTAAAAATAAAGACACAAAAGAAAAAATTATACACGGACTTTCCAAGATGTATTTAAAATCATATGCATCAGGATTGTATAAAGAATTGAAGCAATATAATGCATATCCGTATATAGGTATCGAAAAAATAAGTACAAATCCAAACAGTCCGGAGTTTAATTATATAGCGGTTTCTGCAGCGGATAAAAACTGCGAAAAGATTTTATATTCATTGTTTAAGGTTAT
>CALUPJ010000114.1 GCA_944322555.1 Candidatus Gastranaerophilales bacterium
AGATTGCTGATGAACTTGGTTTGGGCGGTAATAATGATGACGAAAAAGTACAATTACTGCTTAATGCCGTAGATGATTTGATGACTAAGATTGAACTTCCTAAGTCAATCAAAGACTTTGGTGTAGACGAACAAACATTTATGGATAATCTGGATGAACTTGTTGAATTGGCATTTGATGACCAGTGCACAGGTGCTAACCCGGCATATCCTTTAATGTCAGACATCAAGAAAATCTACATCGATGCTTACTATGGTAATGTATAGAGACAAAAATTAATGGTGCACTTCAGGTGAGCGCACCCTACAAGAATAAGACCCGAAAATATTTTCGGGTCTTGTTCTTTGAGATAAATCTATATTACCAAGAAGAAAAAGTTATGTATAAGTGAATATTAAGGTCAACTAACGTAGGGTGCACTTCACTCCTGCGCACTCTACTTAGCTTTATTACTCTATTTCCCAAGAAGGAAGATGAAATACTCCAAAACCGTCGGAGTATCTGAGATTTTTCATACTACAATGAGAATCACAGCATTTGTCTATATTTTCTTTCCTAGTAGTTGCACCTATTTTTTTACCATTTTGATTATAATTTTGCAATTGTACAACATCTAATGTACCATCATGATTATTGTCAAGATACATAGTTTCTTTATAATTTCCGCCATTTTTATATTCATATTTATAAACTGTAGTTACTTCGTTTGCACTATATTTTCCATCATGATTTAAATCTTCAAAAACTGAAATACGTATTGGCTTACCATTTTCGCTTTGAGTCTCATACATTTTTCCATTTTTAACAGAAATTGATGTTTGTATTTTGGGTTCCATAATAAATTCTCCTTTTCTTAATTTTCTAATATGCGTTATTTTTCTTTCTTAATGTCCTTGTGTTAAACTCTTGATTGCAATCTCGTGTTTTTCTTTATGTTTATATAAAGTATTTTCTCTTTAAAAAAGTTAAAAACTAGCAATAACGCTTCATTACAGGTTTACAAAACTTAATATAAAATACTTATAATTACGTGTTTTATAAATTTTATGAAACTAAACGTATAAAACGTAGGGTGCACACCTGTGCACCAATTCCATAGGTATTTTATGGGTATAAAAGTAGAACTAGGTAAAAAAATTAAACGAATGAGGCTTAACCGAGGTCTTACACAAGAACAACTGGCAGAAATGATAGATGTTTCTCAAAGAACATTGAGTGGAATTGAAATCGGAGAAAATTTTGTTACCGCAGAAACCCTTGACAAGCTTATAAAAGCCTTAAATACTACAACAGAAGAGCTTTTTGCAACTTCACATTTAAAACCGGCAAATGATTTAGTTGAAGAAATTATAGACAATATTCAATACATTGCGAAGAATCCTACTAAGCTTAATATCTTATATAACGTGACCAAGAGCCTTACAAAAGAATAAACTTTATTATTTGTTGTATTTTGGTACTATTAGGCCAATAATTAATAAAAACCAGGGCATACTTTGAGCGATTGTGTTCGATATAAACTTAGTTTCTATATAAATTTTTCACAATTAGCGGTTGTTAAAAGTTTGAACATCAAGTGTCGCAGGTTCCCTCTCCTGTAAGGAGAGGGCATAATTACAGTTCCACAGTTCTATTTTTATATCTTTTCCTAAGCTTCACAACTTATTCTCTTCTGAACCTCTATTAATACCTTACTCTAGCCCTCTCCTTACAGGAGAGGGAATGTTTATTTTCTTTAAATAAAGTTAAACCGGATAAAATATTGTTTTAGAAAATATTTACGCAGGGCTTTCTTTTTGGTACGCTTAAAGTAATAGCAAGGGGATTTAAGATATGACAGAAATACGACAAGAATTTATTGAGCAGGCAAAACAGTTAACAAGAAATGCAGAAGTTTTGCCTAATGGTTTTGAAGAATTAGCTGCGAAATTACAGCATGCACATGATACAAATACGCCTTTGAGAATAAAATTAGGTATGGATCCGACAAGACCGGATTTACATCTCGGGCATACGGTTGTTATGAGAAAGTTAAAAGAATTTCAAAAACTCGGTCATAAAATTGTATTGCTTGTAGGCGGCGCTACGGCTATGATTGGAGATCCATCAGGAAAATCCGAAACAAGACCCGCTTTAACTAAAGAACAGGTTGAAGAGAACGCTAAAACATATTTCGACCAGATGTCAAAGGTTTTAGATATATCTGATGCGGAAGTTGTTAATAATGCGGACTGGCTGCATAAGATGACATTCACGGAACTTCTTCAGCTAGCAGGAAAAGTAACAGTTGCACAGATGATGACAAGAGATGATTTTGCAAAAAGATATGCAGAGGGAAAACCTATTGCAATTCATGAATTCTTTTACCCCCTTATGCAAGCTTATGATTCGGTTGCAATAGATTCTGATATAGAGCTTGGCGGAACGGACCAAAGATTTAATACCCTTTTGGGACGTGATATCCAGGCGGCTTACGGCAAAAAACATCCTCAGCTTGTTATGATGCTTCCGCTTTTAGAAGGAACAGACGGGGTTGTTAAGATGTCAAAAACTTATCCCGAACATTGTATTTCCCTGACTGACTGCGCTAAGGATATGTTCGGAAAACTGATGAGTATTCCTGATACATTGATTACCCGTTACTATTTACTTTTAACGGATGTTTCACAAGAAGAATTAGTTAAAATGGATGAACAAATCGCCTCAAATTCCGTAAACCCGCGTGATATAAAAATGAAATTAGCACACATTATTACGGAAGAATATCACGGAAAGGAAGGGGCTGATAAGGCTCAGGAAGATTTCATTAATGTGGTATCCAACAAGGGAATACCCGAGGATATAGAAAGTGTTAAAATTAATGAAGACAAAAGTCTTTTAGATCTTCTGGTCGAACTTTCTTTTGTACAGTCTAAAGGAGAAGCAAAACGTCTTATTCAGGGGGGCGGAGTAAAAATAGACGGAGAAAAGCTCTCTGATATGTCGTTTGTGGTTAAGCCGAATATGAATGTTGTACTGCAAGCAGGTAAAAGAAAGTTTGCAAAACTAATATAAGCCGAAGAGGATTTATGATATATAATAACATTTTAGAAACCATCGGTAAAACCCCTATGGTCAGGTATAATAACAATATACTGCTAAAATTGGAATTCTTTAATCCGTCCGGTTCAATAAAGGACAGGGCAGCTTATTCAATGATTAAGTGTGCCGCGGAAAGGGGAGAGATTGATAAAGAAACGGTAATTATCGAACCGACAAGCGGTAATACCGGAATCGGGCTTGCTATGGTTTGTGCGGTTTTAAGATTAAAATTGATAATTTGCATGCCGGAAAATATGTCAGAAGAACGTAAAAAAAGTATTTCAGCATACGGGGCAGAACTGGTACTAACACCTGCGGAAAACGGTATGCAAGGAGCTGTCGAAAAAGCTGATGAGCTTAAAAATATTTACTCCAACAGTTGGATTCCGATGCAGTTTTCTAATTTGGATAACCTTGAAGCTCACAAAATAACTGCGGAAGAAATTCTTGCAGAAACAAACGATTGTATTGTTGTCGCAGGGATTGGAACGGGCGGAACAGCATTCGGTTTAAAAAAATACATGGATAATTGTATGGTTTTTGGTGTTGAACCTACAGAAAGTCCTCTGTTTACGGAAGGGCATGCCGGATGTCACAAAATTCAGGGAATCGGAGCGAATTTTATACCTGAAATTGCAAAAACCGGAAAACTCGATGGAATTATTACGGTCAAGGGAGACGATGCTATAAAAGAAGCCAAAAGCTTAGCTCAAACTCACGGAATATTTTGCGGGATTTCGGCAGGTGCAAACTTATATGCGGCCAAAGAACTTGCAAAAAAATATCCTGAAAAAGAGATTGTTGCGATTATTCCCGACAGCGGTGAAAGATATTTGTCAGTTTGGTAAAAAATTTCTGTAGAGTAATTCAAGGAGTTGATTAAATGCTCATACGTGCAATAAAAAAAATAAAAGAAGATATTAAAGTTATTTACGAAAAAGATCCGGCAGCGAATAACCTTGCAGAAGTTCTATTTTGCTATCCGGGCTTGCAGGCTCTCATATCGCATAGAATTGCACATAAGCTTGCATACTGGGGAATTCCGTTTTTACCCAGATTTATTTCTTATCTTACAAGAATTATAACAGGAATTGAAATACACCCCCGGGCAAGAATCGGACGGCGATTTTTTATTGACCACGGTGAGGGTGTTGTAATCGGAGAAACAACCATTATCGGAGACGATGTTCTCATCTACCAGCAGGTAACTTTAGGCGGAACCGGAAACGAACACGGCAAACGCCACCCGACAATCGGGAATAACGTAATCATAGGTGCAGGAGCTAAAATTTTGGGAAATATTACAATCGGCGACAATACAAGAGTCGGAACCGGTTCGGTTGTTGTGGATAATGTTCCCGAGCATTGCACAGTCGTCGGTGTTCCCGGAAGAGTTGTTCAACAGAAATTTATGAATCCCGACGGAGTTCTTATGCATAACAGAATACCGGATCCGGTAAAATGCGAAATTAACAGATTGAAATATGAGCTTCAGGAACTCAAAGAAAAATTGAATATAAAAGATTAAGTTTTGTAAATAAACTGTATAAAATACGCAATTTTTATAATTTATAAGTTTTTTATGGTGTAGAAGGCGGTAGTATGCAAATATCTAACAGTCAATTAGTAATGCCAAATGCCCGGACATTCAAGGGTAAATTCGAAAGAAATGAGAATGGAAATCTTTATTATAAGACCAATTCCGCAATGAAAATCGGCGGAACTTTTGCAGCATTTAGTGCACTGGGCTTATTAATAAAACTCGGAGCAGACAAATTCTTAAATGAAAAACTCCCCCTGACTTCGGTTAAAAACAAACGAAATAAAGCTGCTACTATAATAAGCGGCATATTGACGATTGCAGGTCACCTCGGTAGTGCGGCTATTATTGATTATAAAAGAAATAAGAAAGCCCGTGAAACAGCTGATTACATAAAACGAGTCGGAACAAAACAGGCAATTATGACGAATGAAAACATATGCGTTTCCAATAAAGGCCGGGCATACTATGATTCAAATATAGGAGCTAAATACGGCTGGGGACTGGGAATGGCGCTGGGATGCATCAACAGCATATATGGTGCATGGGAACTGAAAAAATCGTCTAAACCGCTAAAAAAACAAGAACAGAAACTCCTTAAAAAGTTTTCCGTAGCAGGAATGATATTTACCATCGGTTTTTCAACCCTTGGCGGCTGGCTGCTCGGTAAATGGTCAGACAGTCTTGCCAATAAAGATGCCAAAAAACATGCCTAAGCAGCACAACTCTTTTTCTGTCACTATCCGCGTTTATAACTGCTTATATCCCCCCTCACACCGATTTACCTTACCCACTTGCAAAATTTTGAAACCTATATTATAATGCATGTGTAGAGTTGAATGTCTGACTCTCGTCTTTTTGATTGAATCTCATATTATTTTTAATTGATAGGATTATTTTAAGTAGTGATATTTTTATTTTGATTGGTTAAGAGGCTTTTATTATGTATGTAAACAAGTGCATTAAGTGTGGTGCGGAATTTGAGACAAAGAACCCCAAAAGAGTGATATGTCCTAACTGCTTGTACGCAGATAAGGGAAGTGAAACATCTGATGAGAAACCAATGCAGAGTTACAGTTCATACTCAACGGAAGCCAGACCGAGAAATTATGACAGACCGCAGCAAGGCGGCTATAGAAATAATAACTACCAGAGACGCGACAACCGCGGAGGCCAGCAAGGCGGATATCAAAGACGCGATAACAGAGGCGGATATCAGCAGCGCAGACCTAATAATCAGGGCGGTTTCAGAAATAATTATGCAAGCGGCAGACCGCAGCCGAGAAAACAGGGGCCTAAAAAGCCAAAAGCAGCAAGACCTTTACTTGTCAGCAAGGAACAATTGGAACAAATAGAAGTTCTTTATAAAGCGATGCTCCCGCTGCCGAATCCGGATTGCCATGAAGTTATCGGAGCAAAATTGGGAATTGAACCGCAAAAAGTATTTTTCGGTATTAATTTAATTCGCCAAAAAATGATGCTTCCGAAACTTCCGTTTCCGAAACGTAAACTTGCTATTTCACCGGATCAGATGATGGCAATAAAGGCTCTTTATGAACCTCTTTTACCTTTGCCGCCTATCGGATGCCACAAAATTATTGCAGCTCAGTTGAAAATGGATGAGTGGAGAGTGCATGTCGGAATTAAATTAATCCGTGCACAAATGGGATTAGACAGGTGGAATGAGGACAGAGCCGATAAGCCTGCCGATTATATGGTTGCAAAACATACAAAACCAACTGCCGAAGAAAAAGTTCCTGTTGCAGTAGAAGTTAAAGCGGAAAATGCCGTAAATGAAATAGAAAAAGCTGCAGAACAGGCAGATACGGAAGAAAAGCCGAAACGCGGAAGAAAACCCAAGAAGAAAGAAGATGAAGAATAATTTTGTCTCTGTTGGTAAAATTCTGAATTTTCACGGCGTTCAGGGAGAAGCTAAGCTTGGTTACTCTAAAAACAGGGAGGAATTTTTATCGCGGCTTAAAGAAGTTTATGTTCAGATTAACAACGCATATAAAAAGTTGGAAATTGCACGTATCAGATTTACTCCCAAGTGCGGAATAATCAAGTTTAAGGGAATAGATACACTGAATGATATTTTGGAATACAAAAATCAGCTTTTATTTGTTGATGAGGTGACTGCAAGAGAGTTTTTAGAAGAAGATGAGTTTTTGATAGATGAGCTTGTCGGGCTTGATGTATATGATGGAGAAAAAAAGGTCGGGGCAGTTGTCGGGGTTTCAAATAACGGCGCAAGTGACTTATTGTCAGTAAAAACATTAAATAAGAAAGTTTCTCTTGTTCCTTTTGTAAAAGCAATTGTGCTTTCTGTTGATATAAAAAACCGCAGAATACAAATTAATAACCTTGAGGGGTTATTGGAATGAGGTTTGATGTTTTAACTTTGTTTCCGGAATTAATCAGCTCTCATATGGATTTCAGCATAATGAAGAGGGCAAGTGAAGAGGGTATTATCGAGGTTGTAACTCATAATCCCAGAGATTATACTCTTGATAAACATAAAAAAGTTGACGATACGCCCTATGGAGGTGGGGCAGGTATGGTTTTAATGCCGCAGCCTTATATTGACTGCTATGAAGGGGTAAAGATAATTAGTGAGGGCAGAAGTATTACGCTTATGATGACTCCGCAGGGCGAACCGTTTACTGATAAAATTTCTGATGAGTTAGCTCAATACAACCAAATTATAATCCTTTGCGGACACTATGAGGGGTTTGATGAGAGGATTAGAGAAATTATTAAGCCACGCGAGATTTCAATCGGGGATTTTGTACTGACAGGCGGGGAGCTTCCGGCCCTTTGTGTTATCGATAGTGTTTCAAGAAAAATTGACGGTACTTTAGGAAAAATTGAGTCTGCTCATGATGACAGCTTTTCTGACGGGCTTTTAGAGTATCCCCAATACACAAAACCAAGAGAATACAGGGGGTTAAAAGTGCCGGAGGTGCTTCTTAACGGTAATCACAAACTCATCGAAGAATTCCGCCTTGAGCAAAAACTCTTGAGAACCAGGGCTAAACGCCCGGATTTGTATGAAAAATACAAATCTATGAGAAATAGCGATTAATCAGTTTACTCAGGATACGTATTAATCTCATACGATATTAAACTACATCTTCGCATCAAAATATTTATTGCTTTCAATATTA
>CALUPJ010000115.1 GCA_944322555.1 Candidatus Gastranaerophilales bacterium
ATTATTGTATTTTAGATTAAAATATAATAGTTATAAATTGGCTGGATTGCTTCGGACTAATCGTCCTCGCAATGACATAAAATTCGGTTTATAGATTAATTAATTTTTTATAGCTTTTGCTACAAAATATGCGTTAACAAATGAGGCATAGGAAACTATTGTGGAGCCTAATATTGAAGCAACCGCTGTTGCTAAGATTGAATGAGAAAGACCAAAGAGCAGTGAGTCAAAACCACAAGCAATTGTATTCACGATAGCATATAATAACAAGCATATCCAGTATTGTGATTTATTATCATTGACTAGATTTATTACTTTCTTAAATTGAAAGAAAGATGTTAATGATTCCGTTGTTGCAAAAATAAAGTTAAAAGCCAGAGAATAGAGAATTATGAATAAAATTAAAGGTAATATTAATAATTTGTGTATAAAACTTATAAATATAGCAATGAAAATAAAAGCTAAAATAAATAGTGAAACTGCCAAGCCAAATTTAAACCCGGTTACAAAATTTTTTTTTAAATTAGTCATCGGTAAAATAAAATTTTCTTTTTGGCTGTTTAATGCTTTGATGCATGAATAATTATATCCAATAGGTATAGCCCAAATTATTAATCCTAGTAAATACATTAATAGTGATTGTACCGAAATGTTTTGCACTGTCATTTGAGCATCAGAATAGTTATACAAAAAAGCTGCAATACTTGTAAAGATAAAATAGTAGAGATATTTTTGATAAAACTTATTATCTTTAAACATGTAACAAAAAGCTAATTTCATATCCCCCCCCAAGTTGAAATTTTATATTAGCAATAATATTAACATATAAATTTTAACTCATCCATTAATTATCAATATGATTTTCTTTATAACTCTATAATCTGTAGAATATAGTAAATCTGTGTTTAAAAAAATTTTTATAACCACTATTCACGAAAACCTCCTACTAACAACAATAGGAGCTATGCTCCGGAAAGGAAAGTATGTCTTTTGAGTACATTATTGAAAAAGATCATTCCGCAAAAAAATTAAGTGCGGAAGAAGAAGCAGCGCTTACAAAAAAAATTGCTGCCGGATTTGTTTCGCTTAATTCTGCCAGAAGGGCAAATTTAGAGATGGCTTCTAATCTGGCCAATGAAATTTTTTTTAAAAATGATTTCAAATCTGTTTCTGATAAAAACCAGAAATGGAAATCCAAAGTTAAAATGTGTAAAACATTTATGTTTTATCAAACATTGAAAGCCTATATCTGGCGAAATACGTATGCCAATGTTAATTCAATGTTTGATGTTTCTGGTGAAAATCATGATTCCAACAATGCATCTAACAAGCAGAAAGCTATGCTTGTTGATATTCTTGAAAAAATGGAATATCAAAAAACTTGTGACCGGATTATTGATTATGCACTTTTGTACGGAGAATTGATATCATTTACGGCCTGGAAAAAGAATTATGAAGAATACAGGCGCCCCATAGATTTCTTTAAAAATATTTTTTCTCAGGATGTAAAAAAACTTCCGCTTATTTTAGAAGCGATTTCTAAAGGAAAGAATTACTGGGTAGATACCAAAAAAATATACGATAATCCTTATATTTATCCCGTTAATCCGGCAGATTTGGTTTTTGATTATTCGCGGAAAGATAATTGGGATGCCTGCCCCAAAATATACAGGACTTATAAAACACCTTCCGAAATAATCAATAATAAACATTATAAATTAACCGAAGAGCAGGCAGAAGAAATAAAATCATTGTGTAATTCTGAAAACAGAACCGCTTTTAAATCTGACAATCCTGATGTTGTAAAGGATTCAAATGTTGAAGTTCTTGAGCATTGGGGTGAACTAAAACTTTCTGACGGTACAGTTCTTAACAACTGGCATGCGGTAGTTGTTGCAAGAAAATATCTTGTTTTGTTTGAAAAGAATGAAGGTATAGTTAATCCTTTTTCTTACGGAGCATTTATTACCGATCCGGAGACCAAACGGGGAATAAGTCCGTTATATTCAATTCTTTCACTTGCGCACTTGCAGGAAGATTTAATGAACAGAACCTGTAATCTGCAAGCCTTAAATGAAAATCCTCCGCTTTTGGCGCCTGAAGGTTTTTTTGATGATGATGAAATTAATTTGTATCCCGGAAAAATCATTGAATATGGTGACAGCCTTTCTCCCGCCGGTGCTTTTCAACAGCTTACGTTTAATCCGGGTATATTCTTACAGGATATTTCATTCCTAAATGACTTAATGGCGGAAGTTTCGGGAATTTTTCCGAATATGGTCGGGGCCGTTGAGTCAACTTCTGCCAAAACCGCAACAGAGATTAATACAAAGACGCAGGGGCAGATGACAAGACTTGCAATGATTGTTGATACAATTAATCAGGATTTGATTATTCCGAATGTCGAAAAGGTTGCAAAACTTTGCGCAGATTTCAAATCCGGTATAGAAACGGTGTTTGTAAATAATGAAAATAAACAGGAAGTTATTGAAGTTGATGATTTTGTACGTCAAGGTGAGTACAAATATATGTACGCGGATTCTTCAATGACTACACAAAAATCAGGTCAGGCAGATATTGTAATTCAAGCGGTTGAGAAGTTTGCATCTCTGATTCCACTGAATTTACAGGAAATATTTGTCTGGTATTTTGAACAAAAAGGTGTTGACAGTCCGGAGCGTTTTTTGGCTCAGAGTAAAACTCCCGACGTAACAAAGGAACTTTTGCAAGTAATGGCCGGAGGTACGGCTAATACTTTGCCAGATTCCGAGCTGACTTCAGCGGTTCAGGATGCTGTAGGTCAGGAACTGTCTGATAATAACTAATTGAAAGGATTTATTTATGGAAGAAATTCAGGAAAAAGAAACTGTTTTAGAGCCGGAAGATAATTCCGATAACTCTAAGGCGAAACAAAAAACAGAAGGACAAGCAGAAGTTAAAGAAACAACAACAGAAGCCCCTTCAGAACTTATTTTAGGGAAATTCAAATCGGTTGATGATTTATCTAAAGCTTACAGCGAACTTGAGAAATTTCAAGGAGTTCAGTCGGAAGAATTAGGCGCTTTAAGACACAATTCCGCTATGCTTCAAAATATTACTCAGGCCTGGGACAGAGAAATTGCCGTTAAAAACGCGGAAAAAGAATTGAAAGAAGCTGTTCAGAAATATAATTCTCCGCAATATTTTCAGGATCCCTCATTTAGAGCAATCTATAAAGAAGCATTTCTTGCACTTGGCAAAAATCTGGATGTTGACAGACTTGTAAATTTGATAGAAGGGTATGTGTCTTCAAGAATTTTTGCGCTTGAAAAAGCTAAATCCGCAGATTCCGAAACTCAAAAGGTTATTGATTCTATAAGTTTTTCAAAAAATGATTCTTCATCAATTGCACCGCCCAAAAAGCGACTGGATGAAATGACTTCCCGAGAAGTAGACGAACTTCTTGAAAGACTAATTTAACAAAGAAAGGAAATTTTATGACAACTACAAAGCAAATGATAGTAAATGCTTTTTCAAAAGCATTTAACAAGCATTTTTACAATGAGCTTGTTATCGGCCGGCTGGCACACTCCGAGATGAAAAACCACATTAATAAAGGCGATGAAGTTGATATAACAATGCCCGGTCTGGTAACTCTGTTTGATTATGACGGAGGTGATTTACCTGATGCTGAAGCTGCGACTCTTTCTACCTGTAAGGTCAAAATCGACAGAGGAAAAGCTTTCCATTTTGAACTTTCTGAAATGGAAGAAAAAATGCTTCAAGGCGCAGCCGAAAATCCTGAAGCTCAAGTAGAACTTGCCAAAGATTACACAAATGACGCTATAAAACAATTTGCTGCAGCAGTCGATGCTTCTTATGCGAACTTATACACAAGAGCCGGACATTATTTGGATAATAAGGGCAGTGCCATTTCTTTGACTCCGCAAATAGCAAAAGATATTTTTGCATATATGCAGGCTAAATTCCAGAGAGGGGATGGAAAAGGACATACCAACTGGATTGACGGTTCAATGCTGTGTGTAATTCCGCCGGAGTATCAATTCTATCTCGGGCAGTTGGATGAATTAAAATATACGGAAAGCGGTAAAAAAGAAATCCAAAAAGGTTATATCGGAACTCTCTGCGGTTGGGAAATTCTTGTTTCCAACAATATTGCGCAGCCCGAAGACGGTGTATTTTATCCTCTGTTCGGTGTCAAAGGGAAAACTCTGGCCGGAGGAGTTTCATCGGATTTAAATACGACATTCTATACACCGGAAAAGAACTTTAATACCTGCTACAAGGGATACGGGTTATACGGTGTAGGTGCACCGCGCGCGGATTATCTTGGTACGGTTAAAGTTTCTGCACCGCTTACTATAACCGTTGGTTCTTAATTTTTTTATTACGAAAGGAAAAATATATGACAAGAGATATAATTAATGTTCAATATCCGGTTTTAGACCATACCGAATCAATTGCAAACATAGAAATTGCTGTGAAAGCAGTTACTCCGGCAAACGGAATTACGATTGCGGACGCTTTTTCCAACAAAAATAACTCACTGTTTATCGTTATAGATAACACGGGTACGGATTCTCTTTTAACGGTAAAAGCCGGGGAAGCATATCCGAATTCCATGCTGGGAGATATTGTTATAGAACTTCCTGACGGAATTTCGACAATACAGCTTCAGGATTTATCAAGATTTGAGAAAGCTGACGGCTCTATCGATTTGGATTTTGAGTCAGATTTTACCGGAACAATATATGCAATTGCAAAATGGGCAGGTGTGAGAGAAGTTGAATAGCTTCTCCGGCGGGGGAAGCAGAAGCTTCCCCCGTTTTTAGAAGTTTTTTGATGGGGTAAATCAAGGATTTATCAAAATCTATATTTGTGATGAAAAAACTTAATCTGCCAAAAGCCCCATTCTTGCAGGAAAAATTATAAAAAGATATAGTGCGGAAACAAAAAGTACAAATAATAAAAATAAAATTGTTGTAACGATGTATATAAAAATACGTAAATATTTGGATTTTATAACATTGCAATGTTTTTTAATTATACCAAATTTAGTCAAAATATGTTCT
>CALUPJ010000116.1 GCA_944322555.1 Candidatus Gastranaerophilales bacterium
TATGTGATAAACTTTGACTGGCCAAAAAAATAGTCAGCACCCTATCCGTTCGGCTTAGTACTTTTTACCTATAAAAGGATTAAAAATATATTTTTTTTATATTTTACCAATAAATTTTATATTGTAATCGCTTACAAGTTCTTCCTGCGCAAGAACCGTGATATTTTGGGTAAATTCTGAAAGAATCACGAAGACCATATGTCTTATGTCCATTGGGGTTACCAGAATCGGTTTTGTTATTTTCTTGGTTTTTGTAAGCTTATTTAATTTGTTAACAATATCTTGCACATCTCCGGCTTCTATACGAACAATTGCTTCATCTTCATCTTCTTTGAAAAAAGAATAGATTTTATCCAGAGTTTCTCCTGAAAGTTCAATAACTTTTAACTCTCCGCCTTCAGCCAAATCTTTTATAATATGTTTGGAAAGTGCAAGTCTTACTTTATCAAGCAAATCTTCTTTTGTAGGTTCATTTGCATAATCATTAATTTTTTCAAATATATATATAATATTTTTGACCGAAACACCTTCTCTTATTAAACATGTTAACAGGTATTTTAAATCGGATGCGGTAATAAAATCGGGAATAATATTATCAACAAGAAACGAATTATTTGCCAGAACAAGTTCCACATATTTATTTATATCATTGTAATCCATAATATCTGAAACTTCTCTTACTGCAATATATTCTATAGCCTTTGCAATATATTCGGGAGCAGAACTCCCTCTTACCCAAAAATCTTTTACTTTATCCTTCTGAATCCATATCATCTTTTTACCGGTAATATCATCATCCAGCAGGATATCATCACTGTCGGTTTTGTAACCTTTCAATTCATCTTTATAAAATGCAAAATAATTAGGAAATACCACGGAACGAAAAACCTCTATATCATGGATTTTTATACTGAATTCATTTTGCAAAAGTTCATCGCTGTTATGAAAATGTATATGAGGAATTACATATCCGAGCTTTTCCGTTAAATTTTGTCTTACTTTTACTGTTTCTGCCAGAAGATTATCGTTTTCGTCCATTGAGATAACCTCCAGAATTTCTTCTGAAAGATTAACGACAAATTTTTCTTCTTTTATGGTTGAATACATCGTTTCCGGTGAAATCTCATTAACGAGCTGCTGTTTCAGGGAATCAAGCTGTCTTAATTCATCAGACATTTGATTATTTAGTTGATTCTTTTTCTCTGGCGAAAGATTATCACTTTCCAGTTGTGATTTGATTTTTTTTATACGTTCTTTTTGGTTGGAAATTTTTAATTGTATTTCTTTGCAAGAAGCATAAGGGCTAGACGGTGCTGCAAGCATTTTCTCCATTCTGTACTTAAAGCTTGTAATGTTAACAATGTCATCTAAATCGGGCAGTTCTTCTTCCTGTTTTTCACGCATAAAAATACAGTTAAAATCAAAAGAAGAATCCGTTTCAACTTCATGCATAGTATATAAATCCCAGCCTTCATCGGACATTTCATTCAGCAGATTTTCCAGAGCCTGCTTATCATCCGTCGGTACGGATTTTATAACATATTGCATTTTTTTATTAAACATCTTCGTCCTCTTCTTTACTGCTTATTATTTTATATATTAGATTATGGTGCAACGGCTTCCCTTCGTTTATGGAAAAGGCTTCATCACAGAATCTCTGAGCTATTTTTGTTTTATCCTCGTCATTAGAATAAATTGTATAAAGGATTTCACCTTTATTTACATATTCACCGCTTTTTTTGTTCAAATAGACACCAACACTAAAATCCGTCTTATCTATGTTATTAGATTTATCTGCACCGAGCATTTTTATTGCTCTGGCAATGTTGTAAGCATTTATATTATGTACATATCCGCTCTTTTTTGACTCGCATTCTACTTTAAAAGAGGGTAAATCGAATTTATCATAATTATCAATAACTTCTACAGCCCCGCCCTGAGCAATTATAAGTTCTCGAAATTTCTCAAGAGCTTTTCCTGAACATACAAGTTCCTTAAGATAAATTTCAGCCTCATGCTTATCGTCATATAAATCCAACTGCATTAGAGTCATTGCACCTATTGAATATGTTAATTCCGCCAAATCGCCGCTTTCAATATTACCTTTTAAAAATTCTATAGCTTCAATAACTTCAAGCGAATTTCCGACTGCTCTTCCCAGAGGTTCTTCCATGGAAGTTATTACAGCAGTGACAGATTTATCTACTTTTTTACCGATGTTAACCATTAATTTTGAAAGATGCACGGCATCTTCAGGAGATTTCATAAAAGCTCCGGCACCGTATTTTACATCTAAAATTATGTTTTTAGCCCCGGAAGCAATTTTTTTTGAAATTATAGATGACGCAATTAATACGTCACTGTCTGCAGTTCCCGTAATATTTCTGAGAGCATAGAGTTTTTTGTCCGCAGGCGCTAAATCATCAGCCTGAGAGGCGATTACAGCATTTATATTTTTTACCTGGTTAACTATTGTTTCCGTGGACAAATTGGTATTCAAATGCGGAATGGATTCTAATTTATCTACAGTTCCGGCTGCAAGTCCGAGTCCTCTGTCTGCCAGTTTTGCCACCGGAATTCCGGCCGATGCCAAAAGCGGAATAAGAGTAATCGTAACCTTATCTCCGACACCTCCGGTAGAATGCTTATCAACAACGAGATTGCTAAGCTCTCCGAAATCAATAATCTTACCGGAAGCTCCAAGAGCTTCCGTAAGATTTGCAGTTTCATCTTCGCTAAGACCTTTAAAGCAGACTGCCATTAGCCAGGCCGAAACCTGAGCATCAGAAGCTTTACCATCTATAAGAGATTTTATTATAAAGTTAATTTCATCCTTTGAATGAGCTTTGCCCTGCTTTTTCTTTTCTATAAGGTCTATCAAATTCATTATTTTTTAGCACCTTTCAGCTTTGAAATAACAATATCTGTAATGTCAACACCGCCGACAAATACACCGCGGACATCCATTACCGCATCCAGTTTTTGTTCTACCATTACAGCTTTTGCGGCTTCTTTAATTTTGTTATAAACTTCCTGTTCGCGTTTTGTTTTTAAAGAAACGTATGCAGCTTCTTTTTCTTTAAACTCCTGCGCTACTTTTGCCTCAAAAGTCTGTTTTTTAAGCGGTGTATCTAAAGATTTATACTCTTTTTCTTTATCTACAAGAAATTGCTGCATTTCCAAACCTTTAGCATCGACCTCTTTGGTAACTTGTTTTGCATAATCATAATTATCAATTACTTTTACATAATCTATATATCCGACACCTCCCGCATTAGCAATTCCGGTAAATGCAGCCATTACCAATACTACTATTCCTAATTTTAAATTTTTCATACAAAACCTCCTATAATTTTATATTATACACTATTTTAATACATCATGTCACCCACACCAAAAGTAAAGTATCCGTTCGGAGAGCCGTTCGGTCCCGGATTTGTAAGCGGGAAACCGTAATCAACAGACAACGGCCCGATTCCCGGCATATTTATCTTTAAACCGATACCTGCCGTAATTGCCTGAATCGGACGGTCATACAAATAGCTTGAAATGGTCGGATCAAATACCCGTCCTGCATCAACCCAGAAAGTTAATCGCAAGTTTTGCAGGAAATTAACTTTCAATCTGTCAACAAAAGGTATCGGTGTTGCAAGTTCGACTGAACCCATTACGAAAGCAGTACCGGTACCGACACCGTTAACTTTATACCCTCGGATTGTATAAGGTCCGCCCAAACGGTAAGCCATAACTTCAGGCATATCCGAGCCGTGAATTTTTATACCGCCTCTTCCTGTCAATGTCAAAGAAGATTTCTTGGCTATCGGGAAGTATTTTTTAGCCATACCGGTTAAGCGTCCGTTTGTTTTTCCGAAGCCGTCAAGCCCAAAAGCTTCTTCATATCTAACAGATGCCAGAGCCCCGTGACGGGGATTTACGGAAGAATCCCGTGAATCATACGCTAATCCCGGTGCGAGTCTCAAGAAATACCCGCCTTCCAGCTGTTTAGCCCTGTCTGCTATATTAAGATTGTGCTCTTTGTATAAATTTGTTATGTGATGAATATCTCCTTCCGACAGGTTAATATATTCACCTCCGACTGTAAATGTTGTAGAAAGTCTTTTATTGAATCGCAACCTGTGTGCGACGGTTCCTTCAATACCTATTCTTCTTTCTATTGCAAGCGGAATTTGATAACTTCCCAAATCTCTGAAGTAAATTCTACTCATCAATGAATTATCGGAATTTAGGAAATGCGGTTCAAAAAAGCTTAACTCCGCCTGATAATTCATATGGTTTTTAATCGATGAGTCACTCATCAGGATACCTGAACCGACCATACCGGTCAAAGAAACTCTCTGGTTCTTTCCGCGGAAATTATTATCCGAAATACCAAGAGAACCGAATGCACCCGTTGCGGAATCCAAACCGCCTCCGACCGAGACGGAAGCCGTTCTTTGTTCCTTAAGTTCTATCGTAATATCAAATAAATCAGGATCTTCTTCAGAAACTTCTATTGTTCTGTTGACATCTTTAAACGCTTGTGTGGAGTATAGCCTGACAAGGTCCTGTTTGACTTGATTTTCATTGTAGACGGTGCCTGGTTCTGTCATGATGTTTCGTTCAATGATATATTCCTTTGTTTTTTCATTTCCGGTAATCATTATTTTATTGATTTTACCTTCAGTGATACTTAAATTAAGTGTGCCGTCAGGATCATCATATATTGAATCAATCTTGGATAAGATATAACCTTTCGAGTAATAACACTCGTTTATTTGTTCCATTGCCTGATTTATTGCAGTAATGTTTTGCGGCTTCCCTTTCAAAGGAAGCAGATAACGCATGATTTCTTCGCTTGAAACAACGGTATTACCTTCAATTGTAAAATCCGTAACCGGAATATTTTCCTCTAATATAATTTTTAAAGAAATTGTACCGTTCGGATTTTTAACCGGAATAGCTTTCATCTTTTCCGTAAAATATCCTAGGCGGTAGATAGTCTTTAAGTCTTGCTGCATGGCGTCCTTGTCATACAAATCACCTTTTTGCAATGACATTTTTGATATTATATATTCCGGTTTAATGATATTTGAACCGAGAATTTCTATATCATTAATATAGGCCGTATTGCTGTCATAAGTGGATTCTTCAATATAATCAAGTTCTTCGTCTGTTTCTTCTGCAGAGTAAACGCAACAAGGTATCGTCAAAGCCCCCAATACCATTAAAAATATTATTAAGTTTTTATATAAACCTGATAGACTAATCAACTATCCACTCCACAGCGTTATATTTATAATACTATCACAAATACGCAAATAAGTGTATAATTTTTTAATTCTTAAAAGTCAAATCAGGATGTCTTGCGGCCAAAGTCTCATCAACCTTTTTAACAGGTGTTGTTTTAGGTGACTTTAATACCTCTTCAGGATTCTTTTCTATTTCTTCCGCAATTTTAAGCATTGTATCAACAAAATTATCCAAAACATCTTTTGATTCGGATTCTGTCGGTTCAATCATAATCGCTTCATGTACAATTAACGGAAAATAAACCGTCGGCGGGTGAAAGTTTGAGTCCATTAAACGCTTTGCGATACCGAGCGTAGACACTCCCTGTTGATGCTGTCTTTCACCGGATAAAACAAATTCATGCATACAAGGCTCGTCAAAAGGAAGTTCATAAGCATTTTTTAACTTCTCTTTCAGATAGTTTGCATTTAAAACCGCATCAGCACTTGCCAGCTTTAAATTATTTCCCGTCATCAATATGTATGCATACGCCCTGACCAGAACTCCAAAATTGCCGTAAAAACTTCTCACTTTACCGATAGAATGCTTTAGATTGTAACTTCTAAAATATTTCCCGCCGGCAAATTCTACAACGGGAGAAGGTAAAAATTCTTTCAACTTTTCAACAACACAAACAGGACCGGCTCCCGGGCCTCCGCCGCCATGCGGTGTCGCAAATGTTTTGTGAAGATTTAAATGAACTATATCAAACCCCATTAAAGCAGGATTTGTCCAACCCATAATTGCATTGAAGTTTGCACCGTCATAATAAAGCAATGAACCGTTTTGGTGCATTAATTCAGAGATTTTCAAAACCTTTTCTTCAAAAATTCCCAATGTATTCGGGTTAGTCATCATGATAGCAGCAACATCTTTGTCTAATAGCTGCTTTAAAGCTTCAATATCAACCTGTCCTTTTGAATTTGATTTTACTTCAACAATATCAAATCCGCACATTTTTGCACTTGCGGGGTTTGTACCGTGTGCGGAATCCGGGACTATAACTTTTGTTCTGTTTAATTCTCCTTTGGTCTCAAAATACTTTTTGATAATCATCATTCCGGTAAGTTCACCGTGTGCACCTGCCGCAGGTTGCAATGTAACCGCATCCATGCCCGTTATTTTCTTCAAAGCTTCCTGTAAATTAAACATCAATTCCAAAGCACCTTGGGCATCTTCATCTGACTGAAGCGGATGGAGATTGGCAAATCCGTCAAGCGAAGCTAAAAGTTCGTTGACCTTAGGGTTATATTTCATTGTACAGGAACCTAGAGGGTAAAAGCCTTTTTCAATACAAAAATTTCTGTCGCTGAGCTCTTTATAATGTCTCATAACTTCCAATTCGCTTAATTGAGGAAGCCCGATTGTTTCCTTTCGCAAAAAATCTTCAGGTAAAAAATCCCCAAGCTTGTACTCTCCAACTCCGATACCTTCTGCCCCGTTACTTTTTTCAAATATTGTTTTCATCTATTTCTTCCTGTTTTAATAATTCTTTTTTTATTTTGTCCAAAGCATTTTGTATAATTCTTGAAATCCTGGATTGAGAAATATTAAATTCCGCGGAAATATCTTTGAGCTTTTTGTCATAAAAATATTTAGCTTCAATTAAATCTTGTTCTCTTTGTGGAAGCTTTTTCATAACCTCGCATATTCTGTTTTTCAGTTCAACTATTTCCGCTTTTTCTTCGGGAGTTCTGTGAGAATCCTTCACAAGTGTAGGGTTATCCGATTCTGCCATTTCTTCAATTGACAGTATTGTTTTATAAACGGCATCCTTAATTTTTTCCTGTTCGGAAACTTCTTGATTTTTCATTACATACCATTTGTATCTGCGGCGCATTTCGTTTCTGATAGCCCACTTAATCGCTTTTGTTAAATATGCCGTATTATACAGTTCTTCTTTTACGGAATTATTAATAAGATAATAAACCGTATAATTTGCGAGACTTATAACTTCCGAAAGTTCTATCAATCCCAATGTCGAAAACTTTTTATACTCGACCTTTGATATAGTTTCGATTAAATCTTTATAGCGTGCAAGATTATCCCTGCTTTTTCTCTCTCTGTTTATGGTATTGATATCTTTCATATAATACAATATATCAGAAAGTCATATACAAATGCAAGAAGAGTTCAAAATTTACAATTATTTTAAAGCATGATACAATGTGGGTTAAAGAGAGGGTATTATATGAAATATTTTAGATATATTAAATCTGTAACACTTATTATTTTAAGTGCAGGTATTTTAACTACCAGTGCCGTTTGTTTAGACAGGGTTTCTGCACAGCCTGCAGTACAGCAAACTCCTGCAGTTTCAAACACACAGGTTTTTCAAGTTTCTCCGCTTACAGTCGTTAACTCACCTTCAAGCTATTTGAATAAAACGGTTCTAATGAAGGCTAAATTTGATAAGTTTTCTACACTGGGACTGGATTATAAACCCGCATTCAAATCTTCCGATGATTATATTTCTTTTCTGATAAAGAGAGATGATACGACGCATGATATTCCTCTTTCGGAGATGAAATTGTTTCTGACGAGGGATGAGGCTGAAAAAAATTTCATTGATTTAAAAACTGATGACGAAATAGAAATAAAAGGGGTTGTATTCTCTGACGCTCTCGGTGATGCCTGGATTGACGTGAAGCAGCTTACCGTTACTAAAAAAGCCCCGGAAACCGACAATAACGGAGTTAAATAATTATGGCAGATAATAAAACGGAATTGAAGCAGGATAAAGAAAAGAAAAAGGTTTTTCTGACTATCCACGGGCATTTTTACCAGCCTCCGAGAGAAAACCCCTGGCTGGAAGCCATTGAACAACAGGATAGCGCACAGCCTTATCATGATTGGAATGAAAGAATCAATGCAGAGTGCTATAATCCTAATTCCGTATCTAAAATTGTTGATTCAAAAAACCAAATCTTAAATGTTGTTAATAACTACGAATATATAAGATATAACTTCGGTCCGACACTCCTCTCCTGGTTGGAGGAATTTGCTCCGCTTGCGTACGAGCGGGTTATAAAAGCTGATATAAATTCCAGACGTTTGCACTCCGGGCATGGTAATGCAATTGCACAAGTCTATAACCATATGATAATGCCTCTTGCAAATGAAAGAGACAAGCAAACCCAGGTAAAATGGGGCATAAAGGATTTTGAATATCGTTTCGGCAGAAAACCGGAGGGAATATGGCTTGCGGAGACCGCGGTCGATGACGATACATTACGGGTTCTGGTTGAGAACGGAATTAAGTTTACAATACTTTCTCCTTATCAGGCTCAAAAAATAAGAAAAAAAGGTGAAAATACCTGGCAGGATGTCAGCTGGGGGAATATTGACCCTGCGCGCTCATACAGATATAATATAAAATCTGCTCCGGGGAAATATATAGACCTTTTCTTTTATGATGGTGCGATTTCGCGTTCTGTTGCATTTGATGAACTTTTAACAGATGGAAATAAATTCGTAAAAAGATTAAAAGACGGGATTTCCGATTTAAGGAATTATCCGCAGCTTGTACATATTGCAACTGATGGTGAAAGCTACGGACATCATACAAAGTTTGGCGATATGGCACTTGCGTATGCCGTAAAAATAAAAGTTAAGGATGAAGGATTTACAATAACAAATTACGGTGAGTATCTTGAAAAGTACAGAAGTGATTGGGAAGTCGAAATCAAGCCGGTTTCTTCTTGGAGCTGTTTTCACGGTGTAGGCAGATGGTGCGATGATTGCGGCTGCTCTACCGGCGGACATCCGGGGTGGAATCAAAAATGGAGAAAACCTCTCAGGAATGCTCTTGACTTTTTAAGAGATGAGATGACAGCTCTGTACCACAAACAAGGCAAAAAGTATTTCAAAAATCCGCAAGAAGCTCGAGACAACTATATAACAGTTATTATGGACCGCAGTGATATAAGTGTTAAAAACTTTCAGGAAGAGTATTTTATACCGGGTCTGAGTGATGAGCAAAAAGTTCGGGCAATGGAGCTTTTGGAAATACAAAGACAGGCTATGCTTATGTACACAAGCTGCGGGTGGTTTTTCTCTGAAATTTCAGGAATTGAAACTGTCCAAATAATGAAGTATGCGGCAAGAGTAATGCAATTAGCCAAATCTTTCATGAAAAAAGATTTGGAAACTCCATTTCTTGAAATATTAAAAGAAGCAAAAAGTAATATTCCCGAATTTGGCACAGGCAAAGACGTTTATGAAAAGTTTGTTAAGCCTTCCGTTGTAACGGCAAAACAAATTGTAAGCTTGTGGGCAATTTCATCATTGTATACCGATATAGAAGATGAAGAAAATGTTTATTGCTATCAGATACGTAAACATTCATATAAGAAAGTTACAAAAGGAAATTCAAAACTTGTTATCGGTCATATTGAGGTAGAATCCAAAGTCACTCTGGAAAAATCAAATATGATTTTTGCCCTTTTGCAATTCTCCGGCGGGGATTTCCATTGTGCTATAAAAGAATATACGGAAAATTTTGAAGATATTCAGAAAGAACTGGTCAGAACGTATCTGGTATCACCATTGACGGAAATTATAAGAAGTATAGATAATTATTTCGGCTCGGAATATTTTACATTAAAAGATATCTTTATAGAAGAAAGACGTAAAATTCTCCAAACAATGCTTAAAGGCAGATTACAAATATTTGCTAATACTTATGAATCAATGTACAACGAAGGTAAGGGTTCTATCTACCAAATGCAGTCACTGGGATTGGAAATCCCGGAGGAATTTAAAATTTCCGCTCAGTATGTTCTTACAAAACAATTTAATGATTTGTTTATTGATTCAAGAGGCTTTTTAGACAGTGATATTACTCAACAGGCTTCCGATATAAACTTTGAAGCAAAAAGAATCGGTATTGAGATAGACAAAACTCCTACTTCTAAAATTTTCAGTAAAAAAATAGCCCAGAATATAAACAGACTTTCTTATGCACTGGATTTACAGCAGGTAGATGCAACGCTTGAACTTTTGGATTGTATATCCAAGCTTGAAATTAAGGTTGATATTGCAGAGGCTCAAAGTTATTATTTCTCAAAAATCGTGACCAATATAGAAGAGCTTATTCAAAAAATTTCTTGTCAGGCAGACAGGGATTTGCTCGTTATGCTTTTTGAAATAGGCGAGAACTTAAATATTAATATGGATTACTATAAACAAATGTTTAACAGAGCTTTAGTCGGGAAGAACTAGCAAGAATATTGAGAAAGGAGATTTATATGGAATTAAAAGGCTCTAAAACCGAAAAGAACCTTATGGAAGCGTTTGCCGGTGAATCGCAAGCCAGAAACAAGTATACTTATTATGCTTCAAAAGCCAAAAAAGACGGTTACGTACACATAGCAAAAATTTTTGAAGAAACAGCAAATAATGAAAAAGAACATGCGAAAATATGGTTTAAATTACTCCACGGCGGCTCTGTCGGTTCAACTTTAGAGAATTTGGAAGATGCTGCGGCAGGTGAAAATTATGAGTGGACGGATATGTATGCAACATTTGCCAAAGAGGCGAGAGAAGAAGGGTTTGATGATATAGCTCTTTTGTTCGAGAATGTTGCAAAGATAGAAAAGGAGCATGAAGAAAGATACAGAAAACTTTTTGAAAATATAAAAAATGACGAAGTTTTCAAAAAATCAGAATCGGTGGTTTGGGAGTGTGCTAATTGCGGCTTCTCCTACAGCGGAACTTCTGCCGTAGAGATTTGTCCGGTGTGCAAACATCCTAAAAGCTACTTTATGGTAAAAGCAAAGAATTATTAATAATAAAAAAAGAGAAGTTATACTTCTCTTTTTTTTGCATTCTCGTAGCGTTTTTTGGTAAAATGAACAGTCATTCCCGCAACAAAAAATCCCATTACCCCTATTGCAAACAGGTACGGAAGTCCTTTTATTAAGACTTTTTGTTTAACAAGTGATTTATATTCGTTTTCGACTGAAGTATTTCTTTT
>CALUPJ010000117.1 GCA_944322555.1 Candidatus Gastranaerophilales bacterium
GTTTCATAATCTTGAATTTCATAGGCCGGATGTACTTCTGTTTCAAAAGATTCCTCCGGAGGAAGTTCTGCTGTATCGGAAATTTCATCCGATTCATTCAACTCTTCACCTACAGCTTCAAATTCAAAATTTGATTGTTCTTCTTGTTCAAAAGAAGCCGAAGAAAGTTCTTCCGGCTGTCCATCTGCTATTTCTGAAGTATTTGTTTCTTCTGTTTCAGTTTCTTCGTAACTTTCGCCGAACAAATTTTCGGCAGGAGTTTCCGGTACGGAAATATTCTGAATTAAATCCAAATCACGTTCGTTGGGTATTTGAGATATTTCATTCTCCGGCGAAGTTGTTGTTGCCGTATTCTCAGTGATAAGTAATTCTGCTTCTTCTTCAGGCAAGTTTTCTTCTTCGCCGGCAATTGCTTCCAATTCCGCATCGGTCTGCACAGTTTCTGTTATAACCTCAAATTGAGAAACAAGAGGTATATAATTTACGGCTTCGCCTGCCAGAAGATATGTACCTTTGGGCATAGAATTCAGGAAGGTGCCGTAAATATTAAAAATAGAATTATTTGCAAAGGATGGCGCAATAATAAAATTATCAAAGATGTTCTTTATGTCATTCAGATATTTAAATTTTGAATGAGTTATAAAGGTTGTAGCAATCTGTTCATCCGAAAGTATCCGTTTGATATTTTTCTTGCTTACGGTGTTTGATAACTCTAAGAATACCTGTGTATTTTGTTTTGACCTGAGTTTTTCATAGATAAATGCAAGGTATCTGTTCTGGAAAGCGGTGTCAAGTTTTGATAAATCTATAACTGCACATTTTGCATCTAAAATTTTATCTATTATTTCAACTTCGTGTTTATTTTTTGCAAAATAGCCCAGACTATCAAATTTTGCCAGTTTATTTTTCAATACCAGCAGTTTAAAAATGTGCGATTTATCGACCATATCATCTACGATACTCTTTAATGCTTCAAAAGGCACGAATGGTACCGATTTTGAATATTCGGCCAGATCACGGAATATTTCTACTATTAAGGATTTGCTGTCTGCCGTTGCATCGTTCAGACAGTCCTCATACATAAAAGCAAGAGATTCTGTATCCAGAGGAAGTTTGAAATCCGTACCCGCAATATATTTTTTTGCTTCTACAACTCCTAATGTATCAATAATAACTACATTTTGCGCTTCAAATTGATTAACGAAGTTTCTCACAAGCAAATTGTTTTCGTTTTTATCATCAACGCTTACCAGTAATTTTTTATCAAAAGCCGATTTGTCAATAACTATATTATACTTGTTGCCGTACGTTTTTCCTGCAATAACAGGAGTATCAGCTTTTATTGAGTTACTTAGAATATCAAACGTAAACTCTTTGATTTCGGATTCTTTAGAGGGCAGAGTCTTATCGTAATTTTGCAAACTCCCGTCATACAGAAATAAAATTTTTGCATAAGCAATTGAGTTTTCGCCGGAGCGTTTGAGTTGTATAACCTGCGCAATATATTTTTTTTCGATTCCGCTTATTTGCACAAAAGACGACAGGTAAATATTCTTATCTGCTTCAAATTTTATAAAACCGTCTCTTACTTCTAAAATCTTCATCACTTATGATATTACCATGAACATGCCTTTTTTAATATATATTTTTACAATTTGCAACTATTTGGAATAAAAACTTTATATACTTTAATCTCTTTTTGTGGTTTAATTTTTTTATGAAAGAATTTACGCTGAAAAATAAGATAAGAGCTTGCTATAAACAGAACATAAATACTCCGCGCGTAGCTTTAACCTTGAACTTTTCGATTTCAAATCCCGAAAAATATGCCGGAGAATATTCTTTGATGAACAGGCTTCTTTTGAAAGGGACTTCAAAGCACTCTTCCGAAGAACTTTCCTCAATTCTTGATGAAAATGCAATAGAACTTTATACGGAAATGAAGTCTGATTATCTGCGTTTTCGCTTAGTATGTCTTAACGAAGATTTTGAACTTGCTCTTTCTGTTTTAAGTGAAATTATTCAAAGCTCTACTTTTGAAGAATTTGAAAAAGAACGTGAAAAAATGAAGGGAGAACTGGTCGCGGAACTTGATTCCGCAAGAGTTAAAGTCTCTGACTTGTTCACAAAAACCATATATAAAAATCACTTTTACGGAAACAGTTATACAAAAATTCTGGATGAAATTGACAGAGTTTCAAAAGAGGATGTAATAGCTTCTTACGAAGAAATTTTGAAAAACTCGGTAAAAACGCTGGCAATAGCGGGAGAGGCAGAACTGTTACTTTTGGATAAATATTTGGGTGTTATTGCACCGTCTGCCGATACCGAGAGCAGTATACCGCTTCCTGTTTCTCTTAAACGGGAATATGCCGAAGTAATAAAACCTGATGCAAATCAGGCACAAATTCTTCAAGGCTGGCTGGTTCCTTCAATCGGGCATGAGGATTATCCTGCAATGCTTCTTTTGAATATAATTCTCGGAGCCAGCGGACTTTCCTCAAGATTGTTTATGGAGCTTAGAGAAAAGAAAGGTCTGGCTTATACCGTAAGAACTGCTTATGAAATTCATAAGAAATCTGCTGTTTTCAGTATTTATATCGGAACGGAACCTTCCAATATTGAAACTTCCATTGAAGGTTTTAAAGAGGAAATTAATAAAATTAAAGAAATTCCTGTTAGTGAAGAAGAACTCAAAAATGCAAAAAATAACTGGCTCGGTAAACAGCAATTTATAAGCGAAACTAATTCTCAACAGGCGAATATACTTGCATACTATTCTGTTATGGGCAAGCCGTTCAATTATAAACAGGAGGTTATTCAAAAGGTTAAAGAAGTTACTTCCGCACAAATTCAGGCTTGCGCACAAAAATACTTTACTGATGATTACGTATTAGCTGTAATAAAACCCTAGGAGTTTCTTTTATGAATGCCCTGTATGCAAATACTTCTCATAATTCCGTCCTTATAATAAGTTGTATTCACGGAGATGAGCCTCAGGGGAAATTTTTAACGGAAGAGTACATAAAAGAAAATCCCGATACAAGATTAATATTTATTCCCTGCCTGAATGAATACGGATTTATTAACGGAGTACGAACCAACGCTAACGGAGTCGATATAAATCGAAATTTCCCCGCAAAGAACTGGAAGTTAACGAAGAAGGATAAATTTTTCGGAGGGAATGCTCCGGCAAGCGAGTTTGAAACAAAGTTTGTAATGGAAACTATAGAAAAATATAAGCCAAAACTTGTGTTGACTCTGCATGCTCCGTATAAAATCGTTAACTATGACGGAGATGCCGAAGAA
This sequence comes from Candidatus Gastranaerophilales bacterium, assembly GCA_944322555.1. Taxonomy (GTDB): domain Bacteria; phylum Cyanobacteriota; class Vampirovibrionia; order Gastranaerophilales; family Gastranaerophilaceae; genus CAG-196. The sequence continues at coordinate 3,310 of CALUPJ010000117.1, forward strand.
ATTTCCGAAAAAATTTCAGCAATAATCGGATATCCAGTAGAAAAATCCATAGGCTACCCTACACCTGGCAGTTTCGGCAGCTGGTGCGGCATAGAAAAAAACATTCCTGTTGTTACACTTGAATTAGATGAAGAGGTTGATGTAAAATTACTTAAAAAGCCGATGTTTAAAATTTTTGAGTTACTGGAAAATTATTAAGGTAAAGATGGAAGATATAAAAAAGATAGTAAAAGAGTGCGGTTTAAAACATATTGCGATAATAATGGACGGAAACAGAAGATGGGCGAAAGAAAGAAATCTTCCCTCTGCTTTCGGACATAAAAAAGGTGTGGATGCCCTGAAAGCTGCAATGCGAGCCTGTGATGATTTCGGGGTTAAATATCTTACTGTGTATGCTTTTTCTACGGAAAATTGGAATCGCAAACCGGAAGAAGTTAGCTTCTTAATGGATTTATTGACACAAACGCTAAAAAATGAACTTAAAGAAATGCATGAAAACAACGTCGTTATATCTTTTATAGGTGATACATCCAAATTAAATCCGAAATTGCAGGAGATATTGGCTCATTCTGTTGAAACGACCCAAAATAATACGGGAGTTAATCTCCAGATAGCTTTTAATTACGGTGCAAGAGATGAAATAGTCCATGCAGTTAAAGAAATTATCAAATCTGGTGAAACGAATATAACGGAAGATACGATATCCAAACATCTGTATACGGCAAATATTCCCGACCCTGATTTGTTAATTCGTACAGGAGGCGAGATGCGTGTTTCAAACTTCCTCCTCTGGCAGATAGCTTATTCCGAGTTCATTGTGCTTAAGGAGTTTTGGCCTGAATTCGATAAACAGACTCTGGCTGATTGTATATTGGAATTTGCACGCAGAAACAGAAGATTTGGCGGATAATAAGCCCGGGCAGTGTTTATATTGATCCAAATTACCTCAGGAGAGATAAGTACGACTTTGTTACTTTACTAAAATTTTTAAAAATTATTTTAAAAAAAAAAAAAAAATGTTTTTAAATTAATATTTTTTGGGGGTAGTGTTGATATTTTTCGCAATATTGGCAAGAAGATGTGCAATATCAAACAATAAGCCAAATGCGGCTCCTGTTTCAATGGTATTTATCCAAAGTTTTTTACCGGAATAGTTCTTGCTTTTATAGTATAAAAAAGCTCCGCAACTACTAACGACTGTGCCTGTTGCAATATTTTTCAGCCGTTTTTATATTCCGTATTATAATCTGCAGCTTTAAAGTTGACTGTGTTCATTTCAAGACAGAATCCTTAAAATTGGGTTTATTACGAATTTAATACTCACTAGATTATACCGACTGTATGTTACGTATTGGTATATTATAAATTATACTTTAATAAAGCATAATATACAATATCTTAAATATTTAATACTTTTTGTTAACAAGTGCATTATGTGCGACTATTTCAATGCTATCATCCAGCGGCTCGGGTTTTGTGCCGAGAGCCAACTCTATTAAGTAATCTGCAAAATGAGGATTTTTAGGCAAAAAAGAACCGTGAAGATATGTGCCGAAAGCATTCTTATATCGAGCACCCTCTGTTTTATCTTGTCCGTTATTTCCGTTGCCGACGGTAACAGTTCCGATTGCTTCGGTTTCTCCGTTAATATACGTTAGTCCGCTGTGGTTTTCAAATCCGACAAGCGTACGCGGCTCAACTAAATCAGTAGTCACAGTGACATTTCCTATAAATCTCTTATCTCCTGCAACTGTATAAGCATCTAAAAGTCCTATACCCTCAAGTCTTTCTCCGTTATGCGGCTGATAATAATGCCCCATTAATTGGTATCCGCCGCAAATACCAAGAAAAACCGCCATTTTATTGCATTCGTTATGCAAGAAATTTTTGTGTTTTTGTAATTCTTTCGCAACTTCTGTTTGCTGTAAATCCTGACCGCCGCCTATAAAATAAATATCATGCTCTTCGATATTATCACCGATATTAATTTCATCAATCTCAATCTCAATTCCGCGCCATTCACAACGCTTTTTCAGAGCAAGTATATTACCCCCGTCACCGTATATATTTAACAATTTGGGATACAAATGAGCAAGTCGGAGTTTTTTCATAATGCAAGTTCCTTAATTAGTTTTACCGACTTTTGTCTCTTGTTAGTATGTGTTTTTATGTATTCATCCAGCAGCTCAAAACAAACATTACAAACCTTCTCGGTAGCTTTTTTGTCATAATCGCTTTCATAGTCAAAGTCGAATTGTAGCATTGCTTGCAGGAAATCTCTGATTTTATGATGCATTTTTAATTTTAAGCCAAGGTGTTCATTACACTCTTTGCAAATAATTCCGCCCATAGAGGAGGAAAAGTACATATCCTCGTCAAGAACTTGCTCTCTGCAACAAAGGCAGGTATCCAGCTCCACGCAAAATCCCATTATTAAAAGAATTTTAAGCTGAAATTTTATAACGGCAATCAGCATATCTTTTTTTTCGGATGACCCCGCAATACGGTCAAGTGCCTTATATAAAAGGTCATAAATTTCTTTGGAAGCCGTTTCGGAACCTTCTCCGAAATTCATAACAACTTCAGAAATATATGAGGAGAGCATTAATTTATCCATATTTTCCCTTGTCTTGCGGAAATGGTTAACTGTTTGGGCTTGCACAATAGTATCCATAGATCTGCCTTTTAATAACTGTAAGGAGTTTGCCACAAGTAAGTCCATTCGGGCTCCCAGTTTGCTTTTAGGCTTTTTAATTCCTTTGGCAACTCCTTTTATAAGGCCGTTATCCTTGGAGTACATTACTATTATTTTATCAGCATCATTAAGATTATAAGATTTCAGATTTATAGCTTCTGTAACATAATTATTCATAGTATGCCTTGGTTCCCTGATACACTCCTCTGAATATTTTTTCCAATTCCGGTTCGTCATTGGAATTCTTTAATGCTTCTTCTTGCGTAATACAGCCCTTATCAGTCAATACGGCAAGAGATGTATTCATAGAAATCATATCATCAACAGTGTTATCTCTGAGAAGTTCATAGATTTCTTCCGTATTATCTTTTGTAATATAGTCTTTTATGGTCGAAGTAACAACCATAATCTCGCAGGCGGGGAATCTTTTGTTTGCCTGTTCCGAATAAACCAGTTTCTGGGCTATTGTAGCACGCAAAGTTTCTGCAAGCTGTTTTCTTATAAGATATCTGTTAGATTCTTCAAACATATTTACGATTCTGTTAATTGTTTGAACAGCATCATTTGTATGAAGAGTGGATAGAACAAGGTGACCGGTCTCCGAGGCTTTAAGAGCCGCTTCCATAGTTTCCTTATCCCTGATTTCGCCTATAAATATAACATCAGGATCCTGTCTTAGTGCATATTTAATACCATCGGAAAATGATTGTGTGTCAACGCTTACCTGTCTTTGAGAAACAATACTTTTTTTGCAATCAAAAACATATTCAATAGGATCTTCTATTGTTACAATATGTTTTGCTGAAGTCATATTAATTTGATTAATCAAAGAAGCAATTGTTGTTGACTTACCGCTTCCGGTCGGTCCCGTAACCAAAATTATGCCGTTTTGATGTTCAATAATGGAATATAGCACTTCCGGCAACGATAAGTCTTTTAGTTCAGGAATGTTATAAGATATATTTCTTATTACAAGACCCGGTAATCCGAGCTGCCTGTTATAGTTGACTCTGAATCTTGAAAACCCCTTTATTTCATACATAAAATCTACATCGCAGCGGGTAAGTATTTCATCGCGTATAGCTGTCGGAGCAATTTCAAGAATCGCGTTATCCAACTCTTCTTTTGAAAGCGGAGGCATACTGGTTTTCATTATAAAACCGTTTTTCCTTATATAAGGCGAGTGTCCGACTTTTAAATGTTCATCGGATGCGCCTGTTGCAACAGCACTTTTCAAAAATTTTAGTATATTAAAACTCTCTCCCATACAACCATAATACCATTATTGAAAGTGTTTGACAATAATTTTACAAAAAAAATCCGATTTTAAATCGGATTTTGTATAGTTAATTAAGTTGATTAGCAAGAATAACTGCAACCGCCGCCGGAGAAACCTCCGCCCGATGAAACAGAAACAGACGATGAAGCTATTGAACCGCAGGATTCTCCGCCGCCAGAGTATGCTATTGAACCGCAGGATTCTCCGCCGGCGTAAGCTACGGAACCGCAGCTTTCATAACTTTCTCCGAATGCCATGATTGCCGCATCGCTTGGCCCTGAATAGAAACTGCAGGTATCCGTACCATCTCCGCCTACGGTTGGTACAATAAGCGAAGTATTATCTGATATCAAATGTGTAGTTTTAGGGGCTGTGTCAGCGCCGATAAACTTAAAACATGTGCTTTGTTTTTCTTCTGATGTATTTAGTGTGAGCATATACCTTATTCCTTACTAAAGTGTTTACATATATATAAAGTAAAAAAAAGATAACTGATTTCACGACTTGTGTTTTTCTTTACAATTGTTTACAATTAGAGTCTGCCGGAAAATGTATATTTTTCGCATCCTTATTATTTTTTCTGACCTTCAAAATCGTACAATCCCGGGAATGCGTCTACGCCAGTAGTTTTCCTCGTAAACCAGTATTGAAATTTCGGGATAAGTGTTGAAAGGAACAGTGCAGCAACTGAAAATCCGGCAACAAAATTTATACCGCTTAGCATTAAGTTCTTTCTTTCAAAATTTTGTAATACGGATTTGTTTACTTTTCCGTCTTTGGCAAATTTGCAGAATCGTTCTACATAATGTTCCATTTCTGCTTTTAAGTTATAAAGTTTTTTGTTTGAAACATATTTAAATTCGTTTTTATAATCGCCTCCGGTAAAATCATAAAATACTTTATTCAGCAGTTCAGGATTATTAATTTCCGCTTTGTTGAAAGCATCTTTTAACTGCTGTTTGGTTAAAACTGCTTCATCTTGTCTGTTCGGCTGAAGTTTTGACATTTCGCGGATTCTGTTCATAAGCTCACTATCTTTTATCACATTTTCCAGATTTTTTACTTTTATTACTTCAAGAGGATTTTTCCCTTTTCCTTTTTCCCAGGAAGATAAATTCAGAATATTTTCAGGAAGTTTTGCTTCTTTTCCCAATACTGCATCTTTGAACTCATTTACGCTCATTTCTTTATCCCCGAGAAAATCAGCTAAATGTGCACTTAAAAGTTCTGCTGTAGCTGGATTTAACCTTGTTGCTTTGCCAGTTTCGACAAGGTTCATTAAGTTTCTAATATGGCCCTGAGCCCACATATAGAAATAAATAGAGCCGATATCCCGAATTGCGATTTCTCTTCTTTCTTCTTTGCGTCTGGCATTGTACATACGGCCGCCTGCAACTCCTATATCACTTGAAAGCAGCTGGCCGGTATTGGTGTTTTCTATCCAGTTAGTAAATTTATTTACGGCACCTATTGCGCCTCCCTTAAAGGCAGGTTCTCCGGTTTGATGTTTATTTTCAGTGTTTTCACGCTTACTGATGACTCTTCTTGTAAGTGCCTGATTTACTTTAGGAACAACAAAACCTATGAAGAGGTTTGCAAGAATGATACTTGTCAGTACTTTCCCGCCTTTTATGAGTGCAACCTGATTAGGAGTAAAATTTTTAGGAGCGGCTTTTTTCATAAAGTTCTCAAACGGCGTTCTTAACACTTTGTCTGTGCCGACATCAAAATTTTGATTTTTGGTTTTCAGGATTTTATTTACGATTTTGTCACCGAGCATATTAAGATACTTTACACCGCAAAGCCAGACAATGGAACCAATAGTTTCTTCTATAAAACGTTCCCTGGCCTCGTCCCGTTTGCCGCGTTTATAAGCCTGATAAGTCCTGCCGGCAACTACGACGGCTTCCAAACCTATTATCGGGGCCATGGCATCTGCTTTTGTCATGCTTGTTATTACGCTTGCTAATGTATATTTACTGCCAGTCGTCGGTCTTATCATAAAATATCTTTCATTTTATCGGCTGTTTATATAAAATCCCTAAAGAATATTTTTTGTTATTTTATCTAAAAATGTTACAAAAGTAAACATTTTAAACTTGGTATGTCAGTGATTATACTAAGCTTAATATTTTGTTACAAAAAAGCAATTTTTTCTTTTATAAATACTTTGTATATATAAGAAATATATAAGAAATATAGGAGAGAAAATTATGGCAGTCGGAGCACGAGATTTTATTGACAAACTTTTGGTTGAAAAATACGCACAGGAAAAAGTAGATAATCATGATGAAAATGCATACGT
>CALUPJ010000118.1 GCA_944322555.1 Candidatus Gastranaerophilales bacterium
CTCTGCCGCTAACGGAAGTTATAGAGATGGCGGTATTTTTTACATAACCGCAAATTTCACTCCTTCAAACTCTGAAAAACTTGAAAAAGCGATATTTGACGAAATTGCATACATACAAAAATACGGCGTAACAGATGAAGAATTAACCCGTGCTCAAAAAACTATTGAGCAGGATACTTATTATGCCAGAGAATCAACTTCCGATATATCATCAGAACTCGGTTATATTGTAACTTTGACCGGAGAAACTGATTTCTATCAAAACTATGTAGATAATATTAAAAAAGTAACCTATAAAGAGGTTCAGGAAGCCGCTAAAAAGTATCTGGGAGTGAACAAAAGCGCCGTTTCAATTGTGCTTCCAAAAGCAATGGCGGAAATAAAAACTAAAGCTGAAATTAAACATCAGGCACAAAAAGTTTCCGAGCACGACGGAACTTCAAAATATATTATTGATAACCAATCAACCCTTCTTGTAAATTCACACAAAAACAACGATATTATTGCAATGACAATTATTGCAAAAGGCGGAGAATTTTTAGAAAAGGTTCCGGGGGAAGGCACTTTGGCAGCGGGAGTTATGCTCAAAGGTACACAAAAATACTCTTCTCAAGAACTCGCACAACTGATGGAAGAAAACGGTATAGAGATTTCTCCTGTTTGTAATGAAGATTATTTTATGGTTAATGTACTGACGACAACTGCACAGCTTGACTTAACTCTTGAGATTTTGGACGAAATTCTAAATAACGCAACTTTTGATGATTACGAAATTGAGAAAAAACGTTCGGAATTATTAAACAGAATCCGCCAGCAGCGGGATGTTCCGATGAATATCGCAATGGAAAACTTTAAAACAAACATTTTTGAAAATAGTGTTTATTCACATACAAATAAGGTTTTGGAAAAAACACTTCCTTCTGTAACAAGAGAAAATATTACTGAGTATTACAACAAAGCTCTCGATTCCAAGAATATTATAATCTCTGTCAATGGAAACGTGGATGCTGACAAGCTTGTAACAGCATTTGGTTCTATGTTTGAAGATAGAAAACAGCCTGTTTTCGATTATTCAAAACAAAAAGTTACAAAATTAACAGCGAAAAAAGATATCACAAAAGATATTAAAGATTTGAAAACCGCCTGGCTTTTTCTCGGTTGGCAGACAAGCGGTTCAAGAGACAAGAAAGATTTTGTAACCCTAAAAGTTATAAATACTATGCTCGGCTCCGGTTTAAGCTCAAGATTATACAAAAATCTGCGGGAGCAGGACGGACTAGCATACCAGCTGGGCTCAGCATACTCTCCTAATATTCTGGGCGGTTATTTTGTAACCTTTATCGGCACAAACCCTGATACTTTGGACTATTCTTTAAACAAAATCAACCATGAAATGATGAGACTAAGAATGGAATTTGTTTCCGACAGCGAGCTTAAAGACGCACAAGAGCGTCTGAAAGGCGGTTTTATCCTTGCGCTTGAGACTAATTCTGAAAAAGCATCAACAACAGGGATCTTTGAGGCAATGGGATTCGGATATGATTTTCTGCCGCAATACATTAAAATGATAGATGAAGTAACCGCGTCAGACATTATTATGGTATCAAATAAGTATTTTAACGATATTTATGTAAAATCTGTCGTGGATTGCACAAAATAGGTATTGACTGATTCCGGAAAGATGCCTTCAAGAGCGTCCTCCTTTCTCTGCCGGATTAAGATAGTTTGGATTTTAAAATCCTTCCGGCGGAGAGAAGAATATCTTCGCTTGTGGAAAACGGGGGAGCATAGGTCATATCCACATCAAGCAGGTTTTCTACTGTCATACCCTCGACCAGACCGGCAGATACCGTATTAACTCTCTTGTCAGCGTCTCCGCATCCTATAGCTTGTGCACCCAGTATTTTATGCGACCTTCTGTCTGCGATAAGTTTCAGGGTAACATTTTGAACCTCTGGCATATAACCGGCTTTATCTCTTTTGGTAATAACTATAGAAACTGTATCATAACCGAGTTTTTGCGCCATTTTTTCCGAAAGACCTGTCATTGAAATATTCAAATTCAAATATCTTGTGACCGTTGAACCCAAGACCCCTTCAAAATCTTCTGTCCCGCCGCATAAATTAATTGCTGCTACTCTTCCTTCTTTATTAGCAGTAGAACCGAGCGGAATCCAGACAGGAGTATGAGAAATTATATTAACCTTTTCAGCACAGTCTCCGCAGGCATAAATATCCGGAATACTCGTTTCCATACGACTGTTAACTTTTATTGCTCCCGTAATTCCGAGATCTGCTCCGGCATCTTTTGCAATATCCACCACCGGTCTTACTCCGGCAGCGAGGACAACCATTTCTGTCTCAAATCCTGAACCTCTTGCGGTTAACACTCCGCTTACTTTTTCTTCCCCTATAAACTCACTTATAACATCATCGGTTATAATTTTTACCTGATTATTTGAGTTTTCTATAATGTAATTTTGAATAAGAGATGAAATATCTTCATCAAAAACAGAAAGTATAAACGGAGAACGCTCAATCAACGTAACATTTTTACCGTTTTTAACAAAAGCCTCAATGAGTTCTATTCCAATATATCCACCGCCAATTACGGTTATATTGTTAACTTTCTGCATAGTTGATTTTATGGCAATTCCATCATGAAGGGTTTTTAGGGTATAAATATTTTTCAGATTATCTTTCGGAAGCTCCGGAAGATATGGGATAGAACCGGTTGCAATAACAAGTTTATCATAGTTTACAAAATTCAATTCTCCTGATTCCAAATCTTTTACCATAATTTTTTTATCAATAGGAAGAATCTTTGTAACCTGATTTAATGTATGTACATGAATTCCGCTTTTTTCGAACTCTTCTTTTGAACGTACAATGAGTTTCTGCCAGTCCTCAAAATTACCCTCAATATAGTAAGGCAAACCGCAAGCAGAATAGGATACATGAGTATCTTTGGTATAAATGTGAATATCAGAATCCGGCAGCATCCTTTTGGATTTTGCGGCAGCTTTGGCCCCCGCAGCAACTCCGCCTATTATTACAATCTTCATACAGGAATTGTGAATTAATTTATTAAGCTGCGCAATTAGCCGGAGGATGATTATTTCCCGACCAGTAATGTAATGTCGTTAAATACTACAAATATC
>CALUPJ010000119.1 GCA_944322555.1 Candidatus Gastranaerophilales bacterium
ATATTTTTTATTAAAAACAAGGTTTTTAATAAAGCTATACCTTTTATGTATTGCTTTGATTTTTTTTTCTCTTTATAATCAAGGTTACGATGAGTATTGTCCAAAAATCACAAAAAGCATTAGAATATGATAAAATTTTGGTTGAATTGTCAAAGTTTGCAAAAACCGAGCAGTCAAGAAAATTGTGTCTTGACTTGACACCTTTTGTGAAAAGGGAGGATATTCAAAAGCAGCTTATACTTACGCGTGAGGCAAAGGATGTTTTGGATTTGGCACGCGATATTCCGATAGAAAAGATTCAAAATTTCAAAAAATTAAGGGAAAGAAATGAATATTTTACGGAAGATGAACTTATAGATATTGCAAAATCAATGCGGACTTCAAGAATTGTAAGGAATTTTTTGAAAGAAAATCTTCCGTTTGATGCTTCCATGCAGGAACTTACAAATGAATTGTATTCTAAAAAAGAATTGGAAGATAAATTATTTGATACTTTTGATGATAATTTTACTGTAAAGCAGAATGCAAATCCTGAACTAAAAGGCTTGTATTCTTCGTTAAGAGATACAGAGGCAAATTTGAAGCAGCGCGTTCAGGAACTTATGAATTCTCCCGAGTTTCAAAAACATTTGCAGGAAAATATTTATACGCTTCGCGATGACAGAATTGTTTTTCAGGTAAAAGCGTCATCAAAGAGCAAGGTCGGCGGAATTGTTCATGACGTTTCCGCAACAAACAAGACTTGTTATATAGAACCGGCACAAATAGTTCCGATAAATAACAAAATAAGAGAATTAAAATCAAAAATATATGCGGAAATTATCAGGATTTTGACGACTCTGAGTAATGAAGTCAGGACAGATATAAATGATTTAATAAAAATGGAAACCGCATTGACAAAAATAGATTTTCATTTTGCAAAAGCCCGCTATGCGGTGAAAACTCAGTCAATTGAGCCGGATTTATCAGATGAAAAGATAATAAAACTGGATCTGATGCGCCACCCTCTTTTAATAGGGCGGGTAGAAAAGATTGTAGAAAATGATTTTCAAATCGGCAGTGAGTATAAAATTGTGGTGATAACCGGATCCAATACAGGCGGAAAAACAGTAACTCTCAAGACTGTCGGTCTTTTTATACTCATGGCAAAGTCAGGCTTGTTTTTGCCATGTGCAGAAGCTCATATCTATCCGTTTGAGAAAATTCTTGCAGATATAGGAGATGAGCAAAGTATTTTGCAGAATTTATCCACATTTTCATCCCATATGAAAAATGTAATTGATATTCTTGAGAATGCAAACAGCGAGACATTTATACTTATAGACGAACTCTGTGCGGGCACAGATCCGCAGGAAGGTGCGGTACTTGCGGAAATAATATTGAAAGAGTTTGTAAAAAAACAGGCTCAGGCTATAATTACAACGCATTATGGAGAATTAAAAACTCTGGAATATACGGATCCGTATTTTAAAAACGCTTCCGTGGAGTTTGATACGGAATCGCTTTCCCCTACGTATAAGTTAATAATCGGCATTCCCGGATTAAGTAATGCAATCGCAATAGCATCAAATCTCGGGTTGTCTGAAGAGTTGGTATGGAAAGCAAAAGAGCTTTTGATTACCCAGCGGGATACTTCAACTCTTGTTGTAGAAAGATTGCAGGATACGCAGCAGAGGCTGGATTCAAACCTCAAAGAAGCAGAAAGCTTAAATGCAGAAGCGGATGAACTAAAAAAACATTATGAAAAAGAACTTTCGTTACATAAAAAAGAAAAGAAGAAAGCTCTAAAGGGTATAAAAGATAAATTTGAAGGACAGCTTGATGCCGCAAAAGATGAAATAAAAGAAATTCTGGCAGAAATCAGGCAGGAAAAATCAGAAAAAATTGCAAGACGGTCATATGCAAGGCTTGCACAACTGGAACAAGGTTTCAGAAACGAATTGCAAGCAATGGAGGATAAAGAGCAGTATCTTGAAATAGACTGGGATAGTGTAAAGGTTAATGATAAAGTTATGATAAAAGACCTTAATCAGCCCGTTACTGTTCTTTCTTTACCTGATAAGAATGATTCTCTTTATATTCAGATGGGAATGATAAAAACAAAAGTAAAGAAAAATAAACTTGCTGTCTACAATCCGCAGCTTGCCAAAAAAGTGAATCTTCCACTTTCAGTTTCTCCTAAAGAGACTTTTGCTCTCAGGAAATATGATATAACAAATACTCTTGATTTAAGAGGAGAACGCGTGGAAGAAGCGCTGGATAATTTGGAAAATTATCTTGATAAAGCCAGTCTTGCAAATCTTTCCCCCGTTTATATAATTCACGGGCACGGGACGGGAGCTTTAAAATCCGCTGTGAGAGATTTTATATCCACATCTCCGTATGTTGCGAAGTATAGGGTCGGAGAAGAAGCAGAGGGGGGCGATGGTGTCAGTGTTATTGATATCAAATAGAAAGAATAGAAGGGAGATTTATGTATAAACTCGGAATTATAGGGTATCCGCTCGGACATTCAATTTCTGCTGTAATTCAAAAAGCAGGACTTGAAAGCATAGGTGTTGAGGGCTCTTATGACGTAATGGAAACTCCGCCGGAAGAATTAATTAATCGTATAAAATACATAAAAGCAAACGGCTATAACGGATTTAATGTAACAATTCCTCTCAAAGTTCCCATGTCTTTGTTTTTAGATGATATAGATGACTATGCAAATATTGCCGGATGCGTGAATACTGTTAAGGTAGGAGAGGATAAATCTTTTCACGGGTATAATACCGATATTTACGGGTTTAAGAGTGCAATACCCGCAGAGACGGATTTGAGAGGTAAAACTGCAAGTATACTCGGGACAGGCGGTGCTGCGCGTGCGGCAGTTGTCGGTCTGGCAGAAAAGGGAGTTACGGCTATAGATTTTTATACAAGAAATATAATAAATTCTAAACAAACATTGGATTATGTAAGAGCAAAATTCCCAAATATCGTGTTTAATGTCTATCAAATTCAGAATATAAGAAGCCTTGCGGAGTCTTCTATTGTAGTAAATGCAACTCCCATAGGAATGAAAGGTTTTATGGCCGATCAAATGCCTTTGGAACGAGAGGATTTGGATAAGCTCTCCGAAGGTACAATTATCTATGATATTGTTTATAATCCGCCAAAGACTGTTCTTATACAAGAAGCTCAAAAGCGCGGTTTGAAAACTATTGGCGGGCTTGATATGTTAATTTATCAGGCGCAGAGGGCAATAGAAATTTGGACGGGAAAAACTCCTGACGTAAATGTTATGAAAATTGCAGCACTTGAAGCATTGTAAATTTAATATTGTTTATTTATGTAAAATTTTTTCTTTTTAATAATGACAAACCTGCATAATTAATATATGATAAATGTAGTAGTGAGGAAGGGGTAAGTTGAGACCTTGTTTCGGATACCTCTAAAAGGGAAAAGGAGTTTTGGCTCGTGACTAATAAGAAGATTGAAACGGTTAATCCTATACAAAGTGCGTTTTCAAGAGATGATGATGCTTTTACGGCACTCTCCACGTCAGCGTTACTGGCAAAAAGCTCTGTACCTTATTCTCACAGAAGAATTGCTGATAATTATGTAATTATAAAACGTGTGTATCGCTTTCAGGCAGTACAAAGCAGAATTTCAAATGCGGAATTACAGCTTTTGAAGAAATATGATTTTAATACGCTTGAGTTTTCGACAATAAAACAGATAAATGAAGAATTGTCATATCTCAAGAAATGGTCGACTTCAGGAAACGAATTACTGAGAAAAGATGCCGATAACCTTCTCCAAATTCGTTGTAAAGAGTTGAAATATATTGTAGCAAGCAGATATGCAACAGTTACTAATGAAATATATAATGGCTATAAGGCATTAGAAAAATACTTTGAAGAGATTTCCAAGTTTTATTCACCCATTAGTTAATAAAAATTAATAATCCCGCAAATTTACTTTTTTTCATGTTTTATAATAGCCGGAAGGTTGCAGCATGAATATTAATTCAGTAAATTTTAATAATAAAAATTCATATAGACCTGCTTTCGGGCATGGCAATCCTTGGGCAGACAGTCCGTATTCTATGAAAGAAAGAGCAGTAGTGGCAGGAACAACAGCTCTGGGGGTAGCAGGCGGAGTTGCACTTCTGGCAAAATGTGCGAAATATTCTCTTAATCCAAAAAAAATGTTTAAGAATTTTAAGAGCAGTTACATATATAAAGCTCCTTATGATGAGAAAGAAATTATCACAATAGGTGCTGGTTCCTGTCTGGGCGGTCTTGCGGGCGGTTATATCGTTGATAAAGATTCTGATAACCGTAAGGCAAAATTACGCGAAACTTTAATGCAGGTTGCAAATATTTCAATCCCGATTGTATTTGTTGTACGATTTGCAAAAGGAGCGCGGGCACTCGGCAGACGACTTTTTGAGAAAAATAAAAATGTAGAAAATGCGCGAACAAAGGTCTATAAAGCAACCGGAGCAATTGCCGGACTTTTTATAGGGGTTTATGTAAGTAATATAATTGCAAATAAAATTAATGAATGGATTTTTAAAAAAGGCAAAGGCCGTCCTGTGCAATTAAGTGATTTTTCTGCGCATTTAGACGATTTTTGTATGGCGGCCAGACAAATTGACGAAAAAAATCCGCTGATTCATAAAGTCACAATGTGTATCCCGCT